>NZ_CAAAJH010000039.1:0-307 GCF_900640215.1 Legionella genomosp. 1 | reverse complement strand
AAAGAATGCAAATCGAACAAAATTTCAAAGACATAAAAAATGAACAACTGGGGTTAGGATTACGACGAAATCAATCGTCAGGCAAAACCAGAGCCAATATGCTGTTCTTCCTGGCTATTTTACTCATCATGATTGCCTGGTGGTTTGGTTTGATGATTGAGTCTCTTAACAGACATCGTTCTTATCAGGCCAATACTATAAAAAACAAACGAGTTCGCTCTTTTATTCATCTCGCTAGAATGGCTTTTCGGCATGAACCAGAATTACTTAATTGGGATTTATTTCGGAGCGTAATGAGTGACCTGCA
>NZ_CAAAJH010000038.1:0-352 GCF_900640215.1 Legionella genomosp. 1 | reverse complement strand
AATATACAATGGAGCTTAACTAATGGCAGCGACCCAGAAATTATGTCATTACTCACAGGCACGCCGTCATCTCGAACGCAGTGAGAGATCTCCCAAATCCTGGTTTGTGCCCGCATCCGGAGATCTCTCACTGCGTTCGAGATGACGTGACACAGTTTGATGCACAATCTCTTATTTTGGTCATTCACGCGCTCCAACACCTTCGCGGGGATGACAGCCTAAATATACAATGGAGCTTAACTAATGGCAGCGACCCTGAAATTATGTCATTACTCACAGGCACGCCGTCATCTCGAACGCAGTGAGAGATCTTCCAAATCCTGGTTTGTGCCGCATCCGGAGATCTCTCACT
>NZ_CAAAJH010000037.1:0-536 GCF_900640215.1 Legionella genomosp. 1 | reverse complement strand
GCGCCAGCCTTTTTGCGACCTGCTGAGGAGACCATCCCATAGCAAGGCGGTCTAACACAGCTTTTCGCAATTCAGGTCGGCGCTCAAGCTTGCCCCCCTGTCCATCTGCGAGCTCTCGTCTGGGCTTGAGCATAATTCGCATCATAGCCTTTCGTTTTGGTTATATTCCTTTTCAACTCTCGAGATATTGTAGATGCCGAGCGATCCAGAGCTGTCGCAATCTTTTGGAGTGAATAGCCTTCTCTTTGAAGAATGGATATTCTACATCTCTCCTCCATCGAGAGCTGATTGTATTGTTTTCCCATAGCAACACCGAGTATATACGATGTTGCACTTCGTTTGTGAAATTAAGGGATCCATCTCTGAGCTAGCTATAATGCCAATTGAGGAATGGATTCCCGCTTTCGCGCTGAGGAATCCTGTCATTTAATTGAGCAGTTATGTTTTTAAGGTTTGCTCAATAAGGACGAGAAAAGAATTGAAGTGCATACGAATTCATGATCAAATTTGTTTACGAAGCAAAACCGACCGGAAAA
>NZ_CAAAJH010000036.1:0-603 GCF_900640215.1 Legionella genomosp. 1 | reverse complement strand
GGAACCTGCGGCTGGATCACCTCCTTAACATGAAATAAGAGCATGAAGGTTGATTCGAGCGCCCACACAGTTTGTTTTCAGAGAGAAAGAGACGAGACACGGTTTAGTAGGTTAAACCTACAAAAGCGATTTGCGAAAAGCAAAAAAGCCAAGTAAGTTTCAAAGAATCCAAAAAATATCGCAAGCGCAGCGAACGATACCAAAAAAGATTCGGAAAAAGTTTTTACGAGGATTTTTGCTTTAATCGAGGCATCTTGCTAAGCAAGTGAAGGAGCGTACATATGTACGTGACTGAACGCGCGCAGCAAGATAACGAAGAGTAAAGCAAAAAGCCGAAGTAAAAAAATTGGGTCTGTAGCTCAGCTGGTTAGAGCGCACCCCTGATAAGGGTGAGGCCGGTGGTTCAAGTCCACTCAGACCCACCATATCTTGTCTCAGATAGATCAGAAAAGATAATATTCAAGAGTATTATGTTTTCTGGGCTATCCAGAAGTTCATTAACAATTAGGTAAAGAGAAGAAATACAAGCGCATTAGTATTGAAGTTTTTGTTGTTGTCGTATGACTTTGAGATAATTGAGGTTATATGGTCAAGAAGAGAAGC
>NZ_CAAAJH010000035.1:0-766 GCF_900640215.1 Legionella genomosp. 1 | reverse complement strand
CTGATCCCATCTCGAACTCAGAAGTGAAACAGACTTGCGCCGATGATAGTGTGGAGTTTCTCCATGTGAAAGTAGGTCATCGCCAGGGTTTTATTAAATAGTCACGAAAGTGGCGAACCACTTTCAAGTGAAAGTGAAAATTGATAATGCTGGCGTAGCTCAGTTGGTAGAGCAACTGACTTGTAATCAGTAGGTCCTGGGTTCGATTCCTAGTGCCAGCACCATCTTAAATGAAGTCAGGTACAGTAATGTACTTGACTTTAATAAATTCCTGAAAGAAAATGGCATTCTTTTTGGAGGGGTTCCCGAGCGGTCAAAGGGATCAGACTGTAAATCTGACGGCTCAGCCTTCGAAGGTTCGAATCCTTCCCCCTCCACCATTTTTAAAAAAAGAAAAAAGCGGGTGTAGTTCAATGGTAGAACTTCAGCCTTCCAAGCTGATAGCGTGGGTTCGATTCCCATCACCCGCTCCAAATGAGCTAATAGATTAGAAGATCAAATCAGTCTGTAGCTTAAAGCCCACATAGCTCAGGCGGTAGAGCACTTCCTTGGTAAGGAAGAGGTCGTTGGTTCGAGTCCAGTTGTGGGCACCATACAATTATCAACTTTCTATAGGGGAGATTTTCCGATGGCAAAGGAAAAGTTTGAGCGAAAAAAGCCGCACGTAAACGTAGGCACGATTGGTCACGTTGACCACGGTAAAACCACACTGACTGCAGCTATAACAACGATTATGGCGAAAAAATTTGGTGGTACAGCGAAAGCG
>NZ_CAAAJH010000034.1:0-1096 GCF_900640215.1 Legionella genomosp. 1 | reverse complement strand
GCGCTGAGGAATCCTGTCATTTAATTGAGCAGTTATGTTTTTAAGGTTTGCTCAATAAGGACGAGAAAAGAATTGAAGTGCATACGAATTCATGATCAAATTTGTTTACGAAGCAAAACCGACCGGAAAAAGTATGCACAAGCAGTTATTTTGCCAGAATTTATTAGACAGCGCATTAAAGAATTCAATTCATGCTAAAAGAAAGCAATGTCTAGTCCGCTTTTTAAGTGACTTAATGGATTATGATACGACATTATCCGTTACAGAGATTGGTAAAAAATTAACATCAAAATCGACGGTTAAAAGCAAAATATACGCAGCTCAAACTTTTGTGAATAATTTCAAACTGGAAAGTAATATTTTTTCCATTTATAAGAGCCTTGCCCTTTTTTTTTGGCGTGAAGCAAAAGAGCTTGTTGTTTTAATTGATTGGACTGGGGGATGTAGCAAGGGATATCATGTTCTGAAAGCCAGTATTGCAGCGCATGGTCGTTCAATACCCATCTATCACGAAGTTCATTCTGAATCAGCACAAGAAAATGCAGCGATTCATCATCAATTTTTATTACGCTTAAAAGAACTCCTTCCCTCGAATGGAGCAGTGACGATTATTACCGATGCGGGTTTTCATCGTGAGTGGTTTCAGCAAGTGCTTGATTTAGGCTGGGATGTTATCGGCCGCGTCTATTCTCTGTATTGCTATCAAAGTGAAGAAGAAACAAAATGGAAAAAGGTGAAGGATATTGTTTTTGAAGGGATTGGAAAAGCGTCCGCATTAGGTAAAGTCAGACTTGGAAAAACAAAGAAAGCGGTGGAAGGTTATCTTTATACCTATAAAGAAAGACTTTCAGGCAAGATACGAAAAAAGAAAAATAAATATCCTTCCCATGATAAAGCGCATTCCAGTTATTATAAAAAGGGCTGGGTTCTCTTTAGTTCATTAGATAAGCCAGCTCGATTACTTGTGTCTTATTACAAAAAAAGAATGCAAATCGAACAAAATTTCAAAGACATAAAAAATGAACAACTGGGGTTAGGATTACGACGAAATCAATCGTCAGGCAAAACCAGAGCCAATATGCTGTTCTTCCTGGCT
>NZ_CAAAJH010000033.1:0-1834 GCF_900640215.1 Legionella genomosp. 1 | reverse complement strand
AAGTTAAAGGATCGCGATGGCCTGGCGAGTGGGCGCCTGGACGGAGCGGACCGTGCCCTGTTGGTTGAATTTGAAGTCAATGGCGAAAAAAGCCTGGTCATAGCGCAGATCGCGGAAAATCATGAATACAAGAAATCGACGCTGTTCTCGGACAAGGCGGGTGTTGAGAAGTATCGTCAGAAATATGGTCCTTCGATAATCAGGCAGATTGAGGAGCTAATGGCGGAGGAAGCGCTGGAAGCGGCGCGTCCTGCGGCAGGCCCGTTGCCAAAGAAACCGCTGGTGACACTGGACTATTATAATCAGCATGTGATTCGCTTGAGTAGTCAGCAGGCAGAGGTTTTAAAGGTAACCCCTCCGGTTGTCATTCGGGGAGCGCCTGGCTCAGGGAAGTCCTGTGTGGCGGTGTCGCGCATTCTTGAGTTGATTGCGAGCCTTCCCCCTGGCTCGGAGGGAAAAATCCTGTATGTGACGCAGTCGCCGGAATTAGTGAAGGCAATGCAGGCGATATGGGATAGCTTATCGCTGCCCGATAGGTTAAAAAACCGGGTTGAATTTAAAGCCTATGAGACGGTAGCGCGTGAGCAGCGTGCGGCTGAATTTGAGGGTAAAGGGCTTGCGAGTGAGTCTGATTTTGAGCAGTGGCTGAAAGGCTATGTTGCGAAATGCAGGGATAGGCTGAAGCCTGCGGCGGCAGCCGCCGGTAAAAAGGGTAAAGGCAAGAAAAAGAAGGCGGAGCTGCCTGACGAGGCGAGTGCGCAACTGGACCGATTTTTAAAAGAAGGGCATGAGCTGCATCAGGAGTTTCGTCTTTTATCGGGTTATCTGCCCGAAGGTTATCTTGGTCTTGGAGCCCAGAACAGTTTATATGCGCATCAGGACGACCGGCAGTGGATATTGGCCGCGTATGAAAATTATCTGAATTATCTTAAAGACGAAAGTCTGGTCGCGCTTGATTTCCTAAAGTTTACGCAGCGGGACCAGTATGATTTGGTGTTGGGTGATGAAGCCCAGGATTTATCGGGTCTTGAGTTAGAGAATCTGCTGCTGTTAGCCAAAGAAGGACAGCTATGTCTTTGCATGGACACCCACCAAAGCCTTTTTGACGAACTGTCCAAGGGGCCGCTTATTGAAAAGATGATGCAGCGCTATGGATTAGCGCTTGCATCAGTTGAGCTGCCGCAGTCCTACCGCTGTCCAGAGAATGTGGTGCATTTTGCCAATGAAGTGATTAAGGTAAAGAATCAGGTGGTGGGCGGCCGTGCTGACAAACAGGAGCTGTCTGAAATCAAGATGTCGCCTGAGCAGGCGAAAACACCGGGCATAGTGCACTGGCTAAAGCAGACGCCGGAGGAGTTAAAGGCCTTAAGGGATATGGCGAAGCAGAGTAATTTTGTCATTATTACCCTGCCGGAATATAAAAAGGAGGCTCAGGAAAAATATCCGGGTGCAGTCCTGGTATTCACTGCCGAGGAAATCAAGGGTCTGGAATATGAGAATGTCATCCTGTACCGCATGCTGGATAACGACTTATGCCGTGAAGCGAGCCGTGAATGGACGGATGGCAAAGTACCGACCAATCTCGTCAAACGCGGTTGCGGCAATAGCCGTTTTGGTCCGCCCTTAAACAAATTTTTTACCAGCAGTACGCGTGCCACCAAACGCCTGTTTATCGATCAGGGCGATGACTATCCTTTGGCCCCTCTGTGTAACGCCTTAAAAAAAGGGATTAAGACACCCGAAACGGCCTTTTTAAGCGATCCGAATTTAGAGCAAACGGAAGAAGAGCGCCTGACGCAATGGGAAGAAGAGGTTTGCCGGCTGTATCAGAATG
>NZ_CAAAJH010000032.1:0-1973 GCF_900640215.1 Legionella genomosp. 1 | reverse complement strand
CTTAAACAAATTTTTTACCAGCAGTACGCGTGCCACCAAACGCCTGTTTATCGATCAGGGCGATGACTATCCTTTGGCCCCTCTGTGTAACGCCTTCAAAAAAGGGATTAAGACACCCGAAACGGCCTTTTTAAGCGATCCGAATTTAGAGCAAACGGAAGAAGAGCGCCTGACGCAATGGGAAGAAGAGGTTTGCCGGCTGTATCAGAATGGCAAAAAGGACATAGCCAGGAACGCGTTTGATCGCTGTCTTAAAGAGCATCGGTCTTATACGGATTACGATGATTTCCTGCTGAGCAAGGGTTTAATTAAAAAAGAAGAGTCCCCTGTCGAAAAGAAAGAAGTGGTTGAGCAGCAGAAAAGGCCTGAGATCTTACCGGCTGTGGCCAAAGCCGCAGAATCCTCTCAAAAAAGCGATGTTTTGCAGAAAGAAAAAGCAGTTTCCAGGGCCGCGAATAAAAAGCCGGTGGCTAGTAGCCAGCCTAAGCAGGAAGATAAGGGTAAACAAGCCGCTGCCCCAAAAGCAAAGCCGAAAGAAACCACGGCCAGCTTGTCGCGCAAGCCTGTTTCATTTGCAAGTACAAATAAAAAATCGAATAGCACCCTGCCTTTTGGGCCGCTGGTTCGTTCGCCCGCATTTTTCAATCCGTCTCCCAATTCAAGAGTAACAGGTATAACGGAAGGAAGAGAGCTTTTACAGGCCGCGGCGTCAACGGTTCCAGCAAGAGTCCCTGAGACAGATCCGGTTTATCAAAGGATGAAAGGATTTCTGGACAATGTTTTTTCCAAGTCTGCGGATACTGCTCTTGATCGGTATTTTTCCTGCAAGGATGAGAGTTGCTTTTTGATTATGATGAGCAAAGATGAGGCCAAATTGAAGGCCTTCCGGAGATATTTGGAAGAGCATGAGTCCAGTTTGAGTCAATGGTTTCCCTTGCAAAAATTGTTTGAGATAGCGCCGGATGGTACAAAAAGCCGTTTTGAAACAATGGCTCGCAATCCGGTGGGGCTGCAGCTGCTGGAATTAATCTTTTCTCTTGTTCCTATCGATCGGGATGTGCGAAGCATATTCACCACCATGTGCCAGGTTTTCTTTACAGATCTAAAGGGTCTGAATTGGAGTGAGGTGACAGCGGAGAACCATTTCCTTATGCATCTGGCAGGAAGTGCAGAAGGCATCAGCCTTTTCCAGACAATTGTAGACAGTAGTTTTTTCCCGGGGATGAAACTGCAGGATAAATCAGGCAATACCTTTCTGCATTGGGCCATTGAAATTAACAGAGAAGATCTGGCGTCGATTATTATTAGCTCCAGACACGCGGCATTAGCTGGAGGAGACCGTATAATACCTGGCGCCAATCCCAAGGTTATCTTTAGAGTGGCTAATAAGCTCAACCTGACCCCTCTTGATTTAGCCAAAAGTAAGAATGCCGAAAATTTAATTCCTTTATTGGAAGCCAGAGAGAAAAGGATATTGGAAGCTGAGCAGCGAAAGGCAAGTCGATGGAGCCCCTACCCAAATCTTCAGCTTCAGCCAGTCTCAAGAGTCCTTTTCCCGGGAGATGATCTGGATCAAGTGTTGAGGGAGCTGGAAAACAAGGGCCCCTCCTAGTTTTCTTGGCAACTCCCTACGTCAGCTTTGTTTATCGCGAATGATTTGATTGAAGGTGGTGCTTTATGTATAATATTGGGCCATTATGATTTAAGTTGTATTCAGAGTTTACATGCCGAAGAAGAAAGCAGCGGCCGGCGCGCCGTGGAAGCGGGTCATTATTCAACGTTCAGTATTAGCGGGATATTCCAAGGGTCCCAAGCCTGTACGGAAGTTAGCGAAGGCCTTATTCAATCAGCAAACGCAATCGGCTGGCTATGAAAAGTTAAAGGATCGCGATGGCCTGGCGAGTGGGCGCCTGGACGGAGCGGACCGTGCCCTGTTGGTTGAATTTGAAGTCAATGGCGAAAAAAGCCTGGTC
>NZ_CAAAJH010000031.1:0-1884 GCF_900640215.1 Legionella genomosp. 1 | reverse complement strand
TAATTATTGAGCATGATGGATTTAAGTATCTTAAATTCCACGATGAACCACTTGCTCAAATCATTCAAAATGAATTGAGCAGAAAATGGTAATTTTCGTGGGGATCATTCAGATCCCGAGCACAGCGAGGGATCTCCCCTGCAGTTGCACAATATTCACATGATCGTATGAATGATAGTTGGAAACCATGAATATTAAAAATAAATCGCAATTATTTCACTCGATTGCGTGAATAATTCGTCGATAACACTATAATCAATGATATATTACTAAAAATTCACTCGTTATAATGAAAAACAATATGAACAACCCCCACACACTGACAATAGGCTTGGCAATCGAAACAGAAAGGAAGCGAAGAAGACTTACCCAAACCCGTCTGGCTGAATTATCAAATACCAGCATTAATTTTGTGAGCCAGATCGAAAGGGGAAAAACTACGGCACAAATTGGCAAAGTGATTAATGTTCTGCAAATTCTTGGATTACAGCTCGCCATAGAGAAAGGCTCTGCTGGAGTGGTTAATCATAATGAATGATTTCAAAAACATAAATAAACTGACTATTTATAAAAATCTGGATCGTGCCGGGTTATTGGAAAGAACGCCGCAAGGCTGTGAATTTCATCTTTACCCCGATTATGTTAAAACCAGTAAACTGCCCTACTTCACGTATTGTATACCTAATAGTTCGCCCAATATACTCATCAGCGGCGATAACTTGCCTCCTTTTTTTGCAGGTCTTCTGCCTGAAGGAAGGCGCTTAAATGCTCTCATCAGTAAAGTAAAAACCTCTAATGATGATTTATTTTCTTTGTTTGCTGCAGCGGGTTCTGACTGCATTGGTGATATTTACGTTGGAGATCCTTTACCTGCGGAAATAAAAGAACATCCCAGGTTAGATGCAGTGAATTTCTACGCTTATTTTGAAGAGTTGATAGACCCCTCAAATTCGATATTAGACAACAATTCATTAGCCGGAGTTCAGGAAAAAATTTCGGCTTCCATGATTAGTTTTCCACTAAATATTGCAAGGAAAAATAAATCCTATATTTTAAAACTGAACCCAAAAGATAAAAATAACTTAATTCAAAATGAATTACATTGCCTCCAGTTAGCAAAAAAATGTGGTTTTACAGTTCCGAAAGCTAAAATAGTTATCGATAAGGACAGCAATTACGGATTATTAATAGAGCGATTTGACAGGATAAATCAGAGGAAACTACACCAGGAAGACGCCTGCCAGTTTTTAAATCGTTATCCTGCGGATAAATATCGTATTAGCATTAATCAAATAGCAGACGCCTTACTACACATAACGAATGCACCTCAGCTTGAAATTTTAAATTTACTTTGCCAGTACGCATTTTCCTATCTTATTTGCAATGGTGATCTGCATGCTAAAAATATCAGTTTGCAGACACTTGAGAATGGAATTATTACACTAACACCCCTTTATGATTTAATTTGTACAGCTATTTATAGTGATTTCAGAATGGCTCTTAAAATTGATGGACGTGATGATAATATAAAAAGAAAAACATTTATCACTTTTGCTGAACGATATAATATAAGTAAAAAAGCAATTAATTCCGCAATTGATACACTTCTTGAGCGATTCATAAGGCATCATGAGTGCTTATATTTAATCGAAATGCCTGAAAAGAGGAAAAATTTACTAAATCAGATGATTAGCAGAAGAGTAAATGATTTAGTCTAAATAGCACGCCCTAAAGTTTTTTTGTAGCTCCCCAAGTTGTGAATAAGGTTGATTTTAATTCAATTCAAATCGTCTTAACGTCATCCTGAACGCAGTGAAGGATCTCCTGAATCTGGCTCAGTTCTAAGCAGTTTGAGATCCTTCGCTACGCTCAGGATGACGTACC
>NZ_CAAAJH010000030.1:0-7711 GCF_900640215.1 Legionella genomosp. 1 | reverse complement strand
GCATTAATTTTAAAGGAGCAATAAACATGCTCCTTATTAAAATGAGTCGATCCCTCAGGCCCTTGGCCCATAGCCGTCAGGCTAAGAATATCTGATCCCCTCTCCACCGCGCGCAGCGTGGGGGAGAGGGTTAGGGTGAGGGGGCTATAAATAAGGTCGCGTAGCGATTCATTACTCATTTTTCTGTAGCTATGGTTTATTGTCACAATAAAAATGGAATCACTAACGTGATAAATTTTCTAACCCCCTCTCCCTTCCCTCTCCCCCACGCTATGCGCGGTGGAGAGGGGATAACATTGATTTTTAGCCTGACGGCTATAGGCCCTTGGCCCAACCTATATAAATATATCCGTGGTTTTCACACCGTTGCAGTTCTCACCGGGATGTCGATTAACTCATGACCATCTTCTTTTCTAAGCTGAATAAAAATAACTATCGAGGCAAAAGTCAGTAAGGACATGGCAATAAAGGTTAAATGAAAACTTCGGATGCTCAACGCCGGATCATGGCTCAGACTCGCTGAAATTCTGATTAGCAATGCCGCCGCGGCAACTCCGAAACTTTGTGCAAGCTGCTGAGTGGTACTGACAATACTGGTCGCCGCACTCATTTCTTCTGCATCCACATTCGCATAAGCCAGAGAATTCATCCCGGTATATTGCAAGGATATTAATAACCCATAAAAAAAGCTGAGCAGTGCTATCGCAATGAAGCTGGTCTGTGCATTAATGAAAGCGAACATGCCCAGCGCGATGCCTACAAGTATTGTATTGACGATTAACAGCTTTTTATACCCGAACCAGCGCAGGATATGCACCGACAAGGGTTTTACAATCAGCACACCCAAAGCCGTAGGGGCGAGTAATAATCCGGAAATCTGAGAGTTATACCCAAGGCCGATTTGCAGTAACAGCGGTAATAAAAAGGGAAACCCGCCGAATCCGAGCCTGGCAAACAGATTTCCCAGTATCGATACCCGAAAGGTTCGTATGCGAAAAAGTTCAATTTTTACTATGGGATGAGCCCTGTTGTAAGAATGCCAGGCGTATAAAAATAACAAACAAAACGCCAGCGGCAGGCTTAGAACGACCAGAACATGCCGCGCATCCGATTCGCTAAGAACTGACAAGCCAATGGTTAACATGGCCAGACCACTGCCAAAAAGAATAAATCCCCATTTATCCAGAGGCGGCATCGGCCGCGAAGGCATGGAAGGCAGCAGAAAAATTGCCAGAAAGACCGTCAGAATACCAACCGGAGCATTAACCCAGAAAATCCAGCGCCATGAGAAATGATTACTGATTACCCCGCCGAGCACCGGTCCCAGCATCATTCCGATTGCAGCCACCATAACCACCACACTCATCTTGCTTACCAGCTCATGACGCTCACAGGTACGCATGATGATGAGCCGGCCCACCGGCAAAGTAAGCGAACCGCCGACTCCCTGGGTAATTCTTGCAATAATGAGTTCAGGCAGGTTATCGGTAAAACCGCACCAGACAGAACTGGCGGTGAAAAGCATAGCCGCCAGAATAAACACTCTTTTTGCACCAAAACGGTCGGCTATCCAGCCACTGACCGGGATAAAAATAGCCAGACTAACCAGATAACTGATTAGAGCAATTTTTAAATTAATTGGATTGACATTCAGACTTTTTGCAATCACCGGAATAGCCGTATTTAACACCGTGGTATCCACGGCCTCCATGAATAAAGCGAAAGAGACAATCAGGAGAATGATATTTTTTTTCATTAAGAAAATCCGTTAAAATCATCTTTTAAAATAGGCTCGATAAGCCTGAACGTCAACTTTAAAAGAAACACAGGTCGATGAGCCAAAGCTGTTTATTCCCTTAAGACCAGTATATAATCCTTCCAGATTTAATAAGGGAGAAACAATTGATGAAAAAAATGGCTTTATTTTTATTCTGTGGTTTCACTGCATTTCAAGCTCAGGCGAATCCCAGCCTCTGCGGATATAGCGACTTTTTCCGTATAAGCGACGACAGCCGCCCTGATATTGCCATCGTTGATGCCAATACGACTCCTGAACTTTTTATGCAGGTTCTGAGTCATTTAAGCTTTGAAATTCGTGACACTCCCGCTTGCCGCAAAGGGCGCGCCAACATTACCGTCGCAACCAACGATGGCAGAAGCTGGTGTGTGCTCCATCTTCAGGATGGCCCATTTATGATGCATCCCAAAGTTCATGCTAATTGCTCAGGCATGCGTTTTGTGGATATGTCCTATGAAGGAACCGGCAGCTTCCATTATACTATCCGTTTGGATTGAGCCTATAGCCTGCACCAGGCAGGCTATACTTAAACTATTTTCAGCATAGGGACGGGCAAG
The DNA here is from genome assembly GCF_900640215.1 of Legionella genomosp. 1. Lineage (NCBI taxonomy): Bacteria > Pseudomonadati > Pseudomonadota > Gammaproteobacteria > Legionellales > Legionellaceae > Legionella > Legionella genomosp. 1. The sequence continues at coordinate 5,356 of NZ_CAAAJH010000030.1, read as the reverse complement.
AAATTACAATGGACTTTAAAGATTATTATCAAATCATGGGCCTGGATAGAACGGCCAGCCAGGATGAAATTAAACAAACCTATCGCAAACTGGCAAGAAAGTACCATCCTGATGTCAGCAAGGAACCCGGTGCCGAAGAAAAATTCAAGGAACTGGGAGAGGCTTATGAGGTATTAAAAGATCCGGAAAAAAGAGCGAAATACGATAAATACGGCCAGTATTGGAAACAACAAAGCGAAGCCCAGCAACAATATGGTCAGGACTATGAGCCCCAGTATCAGTATGCGGGTCATAGTGATTTTGATCCTGCCGATTTTGAGGATTTTCTTGGCTCCATATTCGGCCGGCAGGCAAGACGCGAGCAACAAGGCTTTTACGATCAAGGTCAGGATGTCCATGCCCAGCTGACCATCAGCCTTGAGGACAGCTATCAGGGCAGTGAGAAAATACTCCAGCTTCAGATGCCTTCGATCAATAAACAGGGCGAACTGGAATACCAGCAACGGTCCATACGGGTAAAAATTCCCAAAGGAATTGGCAATCAACAGCAAATTAGGTTGAAAGGCCAGGGCGGAGAGCGGGTCGCAGGCAAGCGCGGTGATCTGTATATTGAAATTCATATTGCTCCCCACCCTCTCTTTCATTTGGAGAAGAAGGATATCCATCTGAAGGTCCCTATTACGCCTTGGGAAGCAGTTCTTGGTGCTAATATTGAGATACCCACACTGGGCGGCACAGTAAACATGAAAATTCCGGCTTACTCTCAGACAGGTAAAAAAATGCGCCTTAAAGGACGCGGCCTGCCAGGTAATCCGCCGGGCGACCAATACATAACTCTGGAAATCAGGATTCCGGAAACTGAAAACAGCGACATGAACAGACTTTTCGAGCAAATGGCTAAAAGCGTTCATTTTAATCCGCGTGAAAAAATGGGAGCAGCTCATGAGCGATAAAAAGACTGGCACAATGGAATGCGAACAGCTATTTTCACTCTCTTTGCAGGAAATCAGCCATTCCTTTGGCGTTACCCGTGAAACAATTATCGAAATCGTTCAGGAAGGTATTGTTACGGTTAGCAGGAACGAAAGCAATGAGTGGCTATTTGACGATGAAGCCTTAAGACGTATCCGTACGGTTATACGGCTCAACCAGGATTTGGGCGTTAATCTGGCGGGTGCAGGACTGGTTCTGGATCTGCTCGCTGAAATTGATCAGTTGCGGGCTTTACTTTATTCACAGAAGTTGTAACCTCAGGACGTAGCAAGAAGCCCCACGCCATAAGTTAAGGAAGCCCTCCAACCTACAATAATTCCTTAACTTAATGGCAGTGGCAGCTCCCCTGACCGGTCTAAGCGGTCATTACCCGTTGCACCACAGGAAGCGTTTCTGCGGCAAAGGGGGCCGGCCATTGAAGTCCCAATTCTGCAATCCGCCTGCCAAAGGCATCGATATACTCTTTCAGTTCACCCTGCAGAGCATCAATACTGAATACAGGACAGGCATTATCTTTGAGCATCTGATCTAGTCCGTCACGAATAGCAGCCCGCTCTTCCTCATTTTTTAACTGCCCGATTTGTTTGCGAATGGTATATATCGCTCCCATGAGTTCTTTTGCGGATAAGGGCTCACGGGTTAAATCTTCAAACCAGTGAATCAGGTTATTGTATGCCCTGGAAGGAGAGGAAGAGAACCAATTGGAAAAACAGCTGCTTTTGTGGTGCTGGGCCATATATACTGTCGCATAATCATCCAGGCTATTAAAGGCACGCATGAAATTAACTCGTCTTAAGCGTTCTGCGGCATGACTTATCGATTGATTAGCATCCTTTATTAATTGCTGTTGAGGAGAAGACAAACTTTTTTTATTCAGCAATATTTCCAAAAGGCCGGCATATTTATCAATCATGGTTGAGGCAATGGTCACATTGATCTCCAGCACCTTACGGCTATTCGGGTCTTTGGCATCCTTATTTTTAACTGCCGCCATAATTTCGGCATTGGACAGTAATTCCTGCAGATAATCATTCATTTTGCCATTAATCCCATCCTTTATCAGATTAAACACATCAGAAAGGGTAGAGGAGGTGGTGGACAGAAACGAATGACCTGTTTTTTTTGTGGAATCCTGAACCCGCGCCTGCGCTTTGGCAAGATCATTCACAGCGGCATTATAATGACCTCCCTTATTCATAATGCCTGCTTGCTGAGCCGATAACTGTTCATCTGCTGTGTTACCCGCCAGAATTCTGATTGCCTGTAACTGCTTCATTAAATCCATTTTTTCCGCATCTTCAAGCTTCATGACCGCCCCTTTTCGTATCCTTGAATTTAAAGTCTAGCGGCCATTTGAAAAAACAGGCAACTTTCAGGAATGCCGGATTTAGATGAAGGACTAATCCGACCTCCTACGTGTCTCGGTTTGTCCCTGAGGAATCCCCTCATTTTTTCATTCAAAAAATACCTGGCGTTCAGGTCAAAATGACTTTAAATAGTGTCGTTTCCGCGTAGGCGGAAATCCATCTTGCAAACAACGTCAGGAATTATCTTGAGAAACAGATTCCCGCCTTCGCGGGAACGACACGATAATAGACCTGTTTGAGCAATTGTTAAGTCATCCGCTGACTATATAAAAAGTGGGGAGAGCCCTCAGTGCTTGTCCGAGGCATGCAGGAGATGCTTGAAGTATTGTTTATCCCAAAGTAACCGGCCTAGTCTCGTTTAAAGCAACGGACGATGGGTTAGTAGCTTCAGCAGCCGCCGGAGGATGATACAGAGAGGTATAAGACGCAATGCCTGGTTTTAATGCCGTTTGCCCAGTTAATAGCGTAATCCCTTGCTCAAAATTATGCGCTTTGGCGATATCAAGCGCTGTCTCACCTGCTTCGTTTTTCAAATCAATAAATTGCTGTATTGAAATCTTGTCTGAAGCTTTCTGTTTAAGCTCGAGCACCATTGAAATCAAATCAACACGCCGATTTGCAGCAGCCCAATGCAGGAAGCTGTTCCACTGAGAGTCCTGCTGTCTGATCAGGTTGAAGAACAGATCCGCAGGTAATTTGGAAAGTACAAAACGTCCCTGTGGTCGATTAAGCAGGTACATCAGCAAAGACTGAGACTCGTCCAGACTACCCCACTGCTGAATGGCAATATCGGCAAACAAGTTGACCATGATATTTCTGTGCGACTCTATATTCACTTTTTCCGGAATTGACAGAATATTAAAAATCAGGAACAAAAAATCCAATCCTTCCTTTTTACGCGCAAGTAATTCAAAACGGGTCTTACCCAGATCATTGTACTGCCTGAATAACTTGTCCAGGGAAAAATTGAAATTGACCAAAACCGGGTTCTCTTGCAGATAATTTTGAAAACATTTCCAGGAACTTATGCCATCGGAATTATTTTTGTACAGATGCATGAGTAAGGGAAGGTCGTTGGGCCTTGCAGCGGCCATTAAAAATGTATATAACAAATCAGGAGGGATATTAATGAACAGCATATCCAGATGTTCATAAATTTCCTGAACACTTAGTTGGCATTGGGATAAATTCGACATTGCCTTAAGTCTTGCATCACTTATTATTTCGTTTTGTTGTCTTGCCTTTTCTTTTATTAATCCTTCTATGACCCTGATTTGCACGTTCAATTTCTTTTTATCACGCGGCTTCTGGCTGGTGGAATCTGACAATAATTTTTGTGTATGTTTTCTTTTTGCAAGCTCAAGTTCAGTAACCTCGCCTGACAATTTTTTAACTGCCGGGATAAGAATCGGCCCTCTCGTTGTAGAAATCTCTTGTACTTTGGTTCGTAAATACTGTTCATCATATACCGGAGGATTCTCTTTTTTGGAGAGAGTATTTCCATAGCGTGAGCAATCCAGTGCGTTTAATGCGATAAGCAGATTTAATTTTTTAGCCAGTTCCAGCGGGGTTAGCCCTTCTTTATTTTTTACCTCCAATACGTCCTGCTCTACCTTGACAAACCCGTCCTTTAAAGCGCTCGCTCTTGCTGCCATAATCGCTACTATAATATTCACGCGCTGATTGCTTACCGCCCAATGCAAGAGTGTATTTCCTTCTTTGTCCTTGCAGCATAAAGAAGGGAACAGCTGGCTGCTGAATAGAATTTTGAACAGAGGACGTCCTGTTGGATGGTTTAACAGAAACATTAATAAACTATCTTTTCCAATCAAATCATCCCATGTATTGACTGAAGAAGCTGCAAACAAAATATCTTTAAACAGGGATAGCGTCTCTGTATTTAGCATGTCAGGAATGGACATTGAGTCCCATATCTCTTTAAGGAAATCAAGGCCATGTTGTTTAAGGCATAAAATTTCAAAATAGGTGTTTCCCGAAATGGGATCTTTTTTAGCCAGTTCTTTTAACGAAAAATAATGCTCCAGCTCCAGAGGATTATTTATAAAATAACGCTTCAACGCCATCCATTTATCATTATCTTTTTTTAATCGGGAAATAAAACAATCATTGCCTCCATTTTCAGTCAGAATCAGCCATCTGAAAATAGTTTCCTGCGGGTGGTTCTTTCTAAACGTCTTATCCAAAGCACTTTCGGAAAAAGACTCAAACAAATTATTCAGATCGGTTTGAATCTTCTCTTCTACCCTGGACAACCTCGGGTTTTGTGCCATCAACTCCCGCTTTTCCTGTTGCAGTGAAGCCCATTTCTGTTTTAAAGCAGCTCCCTTTACCTCCAATGAGCTGCGCTTCTGCAAGGCTTTCTGCAATTCATCCTGATACGCAGCCTGTTCATTTGCAACGCTATCTAATTGCATTTTGATTTCTTCGAGAGAACCCGGCAGGCCAAATTTGCCTCCTGAGCCTGACTTGAAAAATTTAGGTGAACGAGCCAGCGGATCTCTCGTCGGTAGAACATCTATTCTTTGCGAAAGACTTCGAGAATTGCCCGACAAGCTGGCCGTGGTTTCTTTCGGCTCAGCTTTAGGTATAGCAGCTTGTTTGCCTTTATTTCTCCTGTTCGAGCGGCGATTAGACGTCTGTTTTTTATCTGCGACGCTTAAAGGTGCTTGCTCCTCCTGTGCCGTATCCGCCTTTTCAGTTGGTTCTTTTACAGCCGCTGCACATTCAGTCATTACTTCGACCGTCTCAGCCGCTTCCTGCTTTTCGACAGGGGGCTCTTCTTTTTTAATCAACCCCTTGGTCAGCAGGAAATCATCGTAATCCGTGTAAGAGCGATGCTCTTTAAGACAGTGCTCAAACGCGTTCCTGGCTATGTCTTTTTTGTCATTCTGATACAGCCGGCAAACCTCTTCTTCCCATTGCGTCAGGCGCTCTTCTTCCGTTTGCTCTAAATTCGGATCGCTTAAAAAGGCCGT
>NZ_CAAAJH010000029.1:0-15063 GCF_900640215.1 Legionella genomosp. 1 | reverse complement strand
ATGAATTCGTATGCACTTCAATTCTTTTCTCGTCCTTATTGAGCAAACCTTAAAAACATAACTGCTCAATTAAATGACAGGATTCCTCAGCGCGAAGGCGGGGATCCATCTCTGAGCTAGCAGTAATGCCAACTGAGGAATAGCTTCCCGCATTCGCGGGAATGACAGAGTGATGAGTTGTATGGTAACGGGGTCGTTTTCAGAATCAGAGGGCTTTCATAAAGCTGACCAGATCTTTCTTTTCCTGATCATTGAGTTGCAGTTTCAATATCAGATTAAAAAACTCCACGCTGTCATCCAGGGTCAGCAAGCGGCCATCATGCAGATAGGGTGGAGAGTCCTTAATGCCTCTCAAAGGAAAGGTTTTAATCGGTCCGTCACCCACTGCCATCATGTTATTAATCATGACTGGTTTAAAGAAGCGCTCCGTTTGCAGATTGTGCATGGTGTTATCAGTGTAATAGGGAGGGGTATGGCAAGTTGAACATTGTGCCTTACCAAAAAAGAGCTCCTGGCCGCGCAACTCTTCTGCAGTTGCTTTGGAAGGATCCAGTTTCCCATCTACTGCCAGCTTTGGAGCCGGTGGAAAATCCAGGATTTCCTGAAACTCTGACATAAAGTGAACCTGGCTGCCGCGCTCGAGAATATTCACCCCTTTCTTGGTAGCAATCACCGGATCTCCGTCAAAATAGGCTGCACGCTGCTCAAATTCGGTAAAATCCTCCACCGTTTTTAACGCTCTTTGCGAGCCAAATAAACGCTGGATATTGACGCCGCGCAGACTGGGCGTGTTAATCCGATGTCTGAATTCCTGAGGTCTGATATCACCCACCAGGTGGGTCGCTTTATTGGTATGGCCGTTAGAATGGCAGTCGAAACAGGCAACGCCGCGGCTAGGGGCTACTGTTCGTCTGTCTTCTGTCTGATTAAATTGCTGCTGCGGGAAAGGGGTTACCAGCAATCGCAATCCTTCCAGTTGTTTTGGATTTAAAAGACCATTAAACAATTCATAATAGTTATTGATATTGACCAATTTTCCTTTGGAAACATCGCCAAGATCGGGACGGGTTGTCAGAAAAATCGGTGCAGGAAAAATGGGTAGAAAATGATCGGGAATATCGAAATCCAAATCAAAGCGGGTTAAATCACGTTGTTCCTGTTTATTGAATTCATCAATAACAAATTTTGGAAATAGCATCCCGCCTTCCGGGTGATTGGGGTGGGGCAGTGGCAGAAAACCCAGAGGGTATAGGCCTTTTTCCTTAATCTCTTCCGGGGTCATTTTTGCCAGAGCTTCCCAGGTCAGACCGGCGGGTAATTTAACCCGGACTCCTTCCTGAATCGGCTTGCCGCCAGTCATGGTGGTACCGGTTGCCGGTTTATTACTCAGGTCATAACGCTGTTCGAGCAAATCAGCATGTTTTTTTTCAACCGCTTCTTTCTGATCAACCATTCGCTTCATAATCGACTGAAAGTCTTCTTTAATATCGACTGGCATGTAACTCGAGGGATGGTCAGAATACGCGGCTGTTCCAAATCCGACAAGCAAAGGGAAAAGCCATTTGGCAGAGGTGCGCATCAGATAAAATCCTTTTACAAAAATCAAAAGCTTAAAAGATAAATCAAAGACTTGCAATAGGTTCAGGGTAAGCGCATCTAAAGGCATATTTCCTTCAAAATGCCTACGTTCCGAGCTTTATGCGCGGAATCCAGCTTAAAACTGTATGGATGCCGTGCATAAAGCACGGCACGTAGGTGACAAGGGGTTTTAAATATTCAGGCTTTAACGGTGGTTAATCCGGCAAAGCGAGGCATAGTTACACTGTTGACAGACCGAACGATTGACAGGCTTTGGAGGGCAGAAACCTTCTGCAAACTCTTTGGCCAGTTGTTCGAGAGACTCTTGCCAGCACGCTCTCGCTTCTGCCCAGGAACGTTCTTCCGGAAGGCTCTGGATATTTTTCAGTTCATAATCGTTCTCGCTTAAGCCTTTACAGACATGCTGTCCTTCTTTGAGTGCCGAGAAAATCAGGGTATTGATGGCCTGATCCAGCAGAGCGTACACCAAAAGCTGTGGTTCGCGCGGTCGTTCTTCATTCCAGGGAAGGCTGGAGGGTATACTGGTTTTGTAGTCAATAACCCATTTGCTTCCATCAGCCAATAGGTCTATTCGGTCTACACGCAAATTAAACTCAATACCTTGCAGGGTTAAACTAAAGCTTTTTTCAAGGGCCTCCACTTTAAACTTCGGGCGCTCTTTCTCCCATTTGAGACACAGAGACAGCAAACGGTGCAGGCGTTTAATCTCTACTTGCTGTATTAGTGGTGAAAAAGAATACATTCTCTGTTGCCGATAAGGTTTAATGGCAGAGTCAATGGAATTTGTAATTAATGTGTCAAGTTCCTTTTCGCTTAAAGCCAGTAAACGCTCCTGATCGATAACCTGTTGCCAAAAATACTCAAGAGCCTTATGAGTTAGCTGCCCGCGTTCCAGTGGATTTAAGCCATCAAAGGCAGCCTGGCCTTGCTGAGCATGAAGACGATGAGCTGCGAAGGCCTGGAAAGGGCATTTTGATTGTTTAGCCAATAAAGCAGTGCTTCCTTTGATTTTTGGTTTGCTATGAGGAATCTGATAGGTTTCCTCCATCTTTTCAAGTCTAATAAGAGGCCTGGTATTATTAACACCCTGACTGGTTCTGTGTACCGTGTCTTTTAACAAAGGAGAAGGGAGCTGGGGTTTGTCTTCATCAATAGAGGCGTAGCTGAAGACAACCAGCGGCGCATTTCGCAGAAATGAGTCAAACTGTTTTTCCGCCAGGTTCAAGGCATAATCAGAACTGGTGTAAATCCTTTGATATTCCAAAGGAATAAAGGCAGAAGGTTTAATTTTCTTCGGCAGGCATTCATCGGTCATACCGGTCACCCATAGCGCATCAAAACGTGTCCCAGAGGATTCCAGTACACCCATTATATGCAAACCGCTTTTTTCCGCTTTGGGTTGAAAAATAGTATTGGAGGCTATGGAATGCAAGGCATCAAGTGCTTGCGCCAGACTTAGACTGGAGCTAAAAAGCTGCAATTGTTTCAATTCAGAGAAGAGATGAAGCAGTTTTTGCAGGCACTGATAGGTTTCCGAATCCAGTGCCTGATCACCCGGAAATCCCATATTATTCAGCCTGTTCTGAAAATGCTGCAGCCACTGAGAAGGGGAGGCGGATTGAGGATACGTCTTGATTGTAGAAAGGATTTTATATAATCCTGGCGTCTTGTACTGAAGTTCGTTTAAAAAGAAATGCCAGTCTATCCTCTCTTCCTGAAGTGAAACGCTGTTCTGTATGAACTGAGCCCGCTTAAGAAATTCTTTACTGGATTGATGTAAATAAGGTGAATATAACAGCAATCGAGCCTGATGGTTGCTAAGCGTCTGGCAATCCAGTTTCAGCCATTGCATGGCATGCCCAACAAGTGGATATTCACTTAAGGGCTTGCCCAGCGAAATGCTAAAAGGTACATCGGGCAGTCTGTTCTGAAGCAGCCGCTGCAGTTTTCTGCCTTCAGTCTCCAGAGAGGGTACGACAATCCCTATTCGCTTTGCTTCAGAGAGCCGGGTTTTTGCCCAGGCAATCATTTCCTCATATTCATCGCTTGTATTTTTGGCCTGATAGAGACTGGTGGCGCTTGTGGCGGGGTTTAATATGGTATGAAGCACATTACAGCCCAGCCTCTCTAGTTTAATCTGTAAATTCTTTTGTTGGAGAGTGTAATCCTCAAAGCAAACCCAGATGCTGGCTGTATACTGGACGTTTTTAAGAGCCAAGGCCAGATAATCCGCCAATTGCTCATCAACGATAGCCGGGATTTTATCCAGAGCTTGCTGAAACAGGAGAGACCATTTTGCAAAAGCTTGAGTCTGCGAAGTCTGAGAAAATGTGCTGAGATTGATATCAAGTTTCCAGCGCTGACATTTGGCCCATGCGTCTTTAACCGCATCAATCAGGCCTGTGTGCAGGGGAATTTCAGTCTGCTGTTTCAGAATATCTAGCCAAAGATAATCGTATTGGGTCTTATTCAATAATAAAGGATGAGCTTTTTCAGAATTATCAAAACACATTCTGTTATATTGCATGCGCAGAAAATCCTGATAAGGCATGCAAAGTGGTTTTTTTAATGTGTTGCTGGTATGAAACTGAAAGTACTGCTCTAAAAGTTCAATGGAAAGACGCTTGGTCGGCGTTATAACCACAGCGCCATCTGCCATCAGGGCAAACAGTTTGTCTTTAGCAATCATCCGCTTCAGAGTTCCTTGTGTCGGCGCTTGTCCACTGCGCGTAAACCGGGAAAGAAGTGTTTATTAAAATACACTGCTGCCAATGCGGTAACCGGAATTAACCAAAGTCCGATAATCAAGGTGGCTGACAAATAAATTGCGCCAAAAACAACCATATAGTCTTTGACTGAGAGCCTGGCGAAATTAGGATCATTCCAATAGGAATTGACCAGAACGGCAATGCTGATAATGAGGAGATAAACGATGGCTAACAGAATTTCAAACAAAAAAGGCCTCCACCAGCGAGAAGGTTTGGCCAGTTGATTTCCAAATAAAGCGCCCAGCAGAATACCGATAAAAGGGACAACGATTAAGGCATATCCTAAGGGAAAGCCCTGGCTGGCTTTTAAGGGAAGCAAGGTATAGCGAGTAAATATCAGAAATAGAAAGGCAAAAATGCCAAAGAAAACAGCGGCTGCAAAACGAGCGCTGATTGGTTTTTGTTCATTTGTTGAGTTCATAATCTTTTTTGTCTGCTTATCGTTTTTCTTTTCAGCCGGAAATCACGCTGTTCCATTTCGCTATGCAGGATAATGTATACCAGATGACCACGCAAATACACCGCTGCAAATCCGGATAAAATCGCCAGCCACCATCCTACTATGATAATGCTGTTCCTCAAAACAAAAAAATAGATGTTCAGCCAGTCTGGAGAATGGGGAACAATACTGAAATAGGTATCATATTCTTTAAGAAAGTAGAGGAAAAGAAAATCATAAAACGGTATTGCTGCGAATACCATGAGAAGGCCATACAGAAACACTTTCAAAGGATAGGGCCTTGGGCAATGCACTATTCGTTTGCCAAATAGAAATCCAAAGACGCAGGCGATAAAACCTGCCAGAGCTACGGCCAGAAAAACAGGCAGGATTTGCTCAAATCCTATTAAAAACAGAAACGCATCAATCAGGATGGTACCGATAACAGCAAGGAATGCGTAATAGGAAGCGCATAGCAATCTGGGATTATGTAATGATAGCGCATCGTCTTTGCGTTTTTTCATTAGCATGTCTCCTGTATTAAACCTGATGACAGCCAAGGTTTGAAAAACCGAGACAAGTTAACTAGTTAAGACTGAAATTAACGACAGCCTACTATTTAATTTTAGACTAGATTGGTTAAATTCATTTCATTTATCTACAATTAAAATAATAAAAAAAGAAAAAAATCGGATGAATATGGATATCACACCTTTTTTCAAACTGATGGTTGAACGCGGCGCTTCAGATTTATTTTTTAGTGTGGGCGCTCCTCCTCATATCAAGATTGAAGGCATCACATCCCCGATTGGTCAATCGCCTTTGAAATCTCAGCAAATGTCTGAAATCGCCTCCTCTATCATGAACGATGAGCAACGAAAGGAATTTGATGCTACCATGGAACTGAATATGGCAATATCTCTTACCGGAGTTGGCCGTTTCAGAATTAATCTGTTTCGCCAGCGCGGTGAAGTCGCTATGGTGGTGCGCTATATCAAAGGAATTATACCCAGCATCGAAGAGTTGCAATTGCCTGCCATTCTGCAATCGATCATTCTTGAAATGCGCGGCCTGATATTAGTTGTGGGCTCCACCGGGTCCGGGAAATCGACAACACTGGCGTCAATGATTGACTATCGAAATGACAATCATAGAGGTCATATTCTGACCATTGAAGATCCCATTGAATACCTGTACCGCCATAAAAAATCGATTGTTGATCAGCGTGAGGTGGGGCTTGATACCCTTAGTTATGAATCAGCTCTTAAAAATGCCATGCGCGAAGCGCCTGATGTAATTTTGATTGGGGAGATTCGCGATCGTAACACAATGCGGCATGCAATTGCTTATGCAGAAACCGGGCATCTGTGTTTATCGACCCTGCATGCGAATAATGCCAATCAGGCTCTGGATCGCGTCCTTAATTTTTTCCCTGATGACGCGAGGCAGCAGTTACTCCTCGATCTCTCGCTTAATTTAAGAGCGGTAATCTCTCTCCGCCTTGTTCCCGGTATTGAGAAACAACGCGTTCCGGCTGTCGAAATCCTGCTCAATTCCCCTTATATTGCTGATTTAATTGAAAAAGGAAAAGTGGATGAAATTAAAGAGGTGATGGGTCGAAGCAGGGAACAGGGAATGCAGACCTTTGACCAGGCTTTATTTGATCTTTACAAAGCAGGAAAAATCAGCAGAGACAATGCCATACGCTTTGCTGATTCCAAGAATAATGTGGGATTACAAATCCGCCTGACTGAAGAAAAAAGCCTCGATGATATTCAGGATTTAACTATCCAGGAAGATTTTCCCAAGGGTTCCTGAACATCTAATGAGTCTGCATCTCGCCGAGGCGAAATGGATAATCAACCCGGCATTGCTCGTAAGCTCTATACATGCGCGCAGGATTCGGATAATAGCCATAGTGTTCGGCTTCATAGGCGCAGCAGGGCAACCGGCTTAAAAAGCATCCTCGCTTGGCATTCCAGACAAAGCCTTTGCCGGTGCAGCTAAGAGAGCGCCCGTCAATGCAGACATAACGTGCTTTGGAAGGGGGATTGCCAATAATACAGCCTTGCGCCAGGCTGATAGAGGGGATTAAAACAAGTAAAAGAGCTGTTGTTTTCATTCTTATTTGATCCATTCACTTGCTATACTGATAAGAATAGTTGATTTTAGTAAAAATGTAAGACCAAACGGTGGCTTATCTGCATGCCTTAGCTTACAGCAATTAAAAAAATACGATATTAAGGACTTCTTAAGCTTTTATAGTTAAAATGACGTAAGAATTGCGATTGGAGTATTCACATGCCTCAGAATCAGACATTACAAGATGCCATAAATAAACTACAGCATAACAATAACAAAGAAAAACATGAAAAAGCCCAGCGAGCACTTGATGCCATTTTTGCGGCTGACCCAAATGATGCAGTCGCCTTTAAGGCGGCAGTTAAGGCTCATAAGGACTTTTGGAAAGAGAATGGCTTAGTTGATGAGGTTGATGATCTTGATAATAATGGGGCTCCCAATTTTGTTGATCTGTACAAGCAGGTTGCCAAACAACGGGTGATTAGCCGCTTGGGTATTCATGAAAGCCATCTGGTAAAATTCATTGTCGATCCTGTCGAATTACGAAGACAATTAGTAGTTGACCCTTATAAAAATCACTTTGGTGATCTGACCAAATCAAAACTGCCCTGGGATGCCAGCAATGAAGTGGTCATTTCCAACGCTGCGGCTGAGGAAATCAGCCTTGCTGCCCAGACTTATTATCTCGAATCCAAACTTAGAGCAGCAAATGACTCTCAGCAACTGGATGACTTGCTGCAGGCAATCAATGACGGTAATGATGTGGCGTTCAAGGGCCTGCTTCAGGGCTGGCAAATTCCTCAGCCTGCTCTTGACAAGATGACGGCAGAGGGAGCTGGTGCTCAAATTGCACACTCTCTCGCACTTAAAGGGCTTGAAGTTAAAGCACGACTTTTGGCAAGCCAGCAAGCTCAGCATAATAATCTGCTTGCTATTATCCAGCGAAATAATGATGCCGATTTCGCTGCCAATCTTGGTGCTCTTTATGATGGAGTCGTAGTTGAAGGAGATGCCAAAGCACTTCGAGGCGTGATGGGGGGAGAATATCTCAAAGCGAGACTGAACGCGGAACAGAGAGAGGATACTTTGTTGCAGCTCGCGGGAATGACCATACTTGGCGATCTGCAAGCGGCATTGGCGAATGAATACGGCAGCCAGGCAGGTAATAAAGAGGCCTTGAATCAATATATTAGCGAAGCAGTCACCGAGAGCAGTATAAACAGCTTCCGACAAGTCGCAGCCAGCAAAGCTCTGGGCAATAAAATTGCGGCGATGAATGATGTGGCGGCTCTTGAAGCGTTAGCCAGAGCAAAAACGCAGAAGGACTTCTCTCAGGTATTGGAGACCGTATCGGCTTTTGGTTTAAATACCCCTGCTAAAAAATCCGTCCGTGAAGCATTTACCAATCCGGAAGAAATTAAAAAACTGAGTACAATTGCTCATGTTCGCAGTAATTTACTACCTAAAACACCGCAGACTGACCAAGACTGGGAGCAGGCCAGAGTACATGCTGATCGTTTAGCCACCTTAATTGATCCGGACTATACCTCTGCCAATTATGCTGCGCAGTTCTTACCCGCCAATCCAAAACCTGAGGAGTTGCAATCTTTCAAGGATTATTTTAATGATCCGGCCCGCTTAATCGAGGCACGCAAAATGGCTTTGGCCGGTTTAATACCGGCAGTTCTGAAGGATGCTGATCCAGGCCTATTAAATGGAATCACAGCCGCAGGTGATACTAATCAATTGAAAAGGGCAGTTGCCGCAGTATTGGGACATGATAAAGCCAATGATTTAATCGAAAACGACCTCGATTCTGCGTATAACCTGAGGATTCGAGCTTATGCACATCTTTACCAAATGCCGCAATTTCTGGCTACAAAGGACTATGACGAGTTATCCGATATTATAGCGGCAAATGGGTGGGAAGGCTTGCCGCGAGTGATGCAAACCGTACTTCCTGGCTTGAGTCAAAACGATGCGCAAAATCTTGAAGCAGAGCTGATTCAAGGCTTACTCAAGCAATACCCTGCTAATGCTGATTTGAATCGGTTAGTTAATTTAATCAAACCAGGTATTTCAGAAGCTGAATTTAAACAAGCCTTAACAGCCCTGCACATTAATCGCCAGGACTGGGTGAATCCCTCTCGAATGCAGGCGGTTCAAAAGGTTGCTGGTGAACGAGCGATGATTATCCGAGCCGAGAATGTCCTTGGGGCTTCGCTTGATCAAAGACCGGAACTGAAGAAAGTCATGCTGAATCTTTCTCCAGCCAAGCAGGCTTCTCTTGCCGCCAATGCTGAACTGATTTCATTACTGGCTAGCCGGACCGAAGCTGAAAAAATCAGGGATTTGCTGAACGATAAGCATCTGAATGTCGATGCATTGGTTCAGGAAAATACAAATCTTGGTCTTTTCCACAAGATTCATAATTCCGCTATTGCGAATACCTTAAAAGGGCTCAATGTTAAACTTGATCCCAGCATGGTACGCAATATTAATACATACATTGATTCTAAAACAACGGCTGAGCTTTCCGGACAGCCACCGGCATTTGCTGAGTCAGTAAAACAACTTTGGGAAATTCTGGGTAGAGCTAATCGGCATATTGAAGAAGCCGTCTTCAATCGAGCCTTTGGCTATAATGACGATAGAAGCGCTTTGAATCGACACGATCAGAAGAACGGCATTTCACAACAGCATGATCATAATCAAGAGTTACGCGCTTTTATTAATGCTGCAAATCCCGCTGGTAAGAAAAGAGTTGCTGATTTTATGTTGGGCTTATCCAAAAACCAGCCATTTACAGCTATTCAGCTACAGGAATTGTGTAAGCATCTGGGAACAGCAAAGGATCGGACTGAATTGCTTCGTTTGATCACTAATGATCCTGCTCTAAACGGAGTAATGCCCCCTGAGTTTAGTCGGCAATTAACGGAGAGTATCTATAGTTTCCTGACTCAGGGTATTAAGAGTGATAAATACAAGGACATGAGCCTTGAGGAGCTAAGCACTGCCATAGACGCTGGCCATCTTGAAGTTCAAAAGAATCTGGATAAGCTTCATAATTTACAGAAAGAGTCCGGTCATTCTCATTTAAACACCTTTAGTGAGTTACAGGAAGCTCTCTGGCTTGATCCCGCATTTGAAGGCTTGTCTAAAACCAATGCGGTGCGAATAGAGGAGGATCTGATAAACACTAAAAAAATGTGTGATATTGTCATCCCTGCACTTAAAGCACATTTGGCCCTGATCGAAGAGCAGCTCAAATCATTACCAGACAATGATCTTAATAGCAAAAAAGCCAAGGCAATCGCGAAGGAAAAATCCTTTCTTACCAAGGCGTATAATGAGATTAAAGCTGAATTAGATATGTATCTCAAAATAGAGGATGTATTAAAGGGTAACCCCAATGCCTCTGATGAACGCATGCAAAAGGGATTGCTGGCAGCCGTTGAGGAAGCAAAAAAAGGCGAGTATACCATCCAGTTTACTGAGTTTAAGGTAAAGGTTGGCAAGGACGAAGATATCGCTGCTTTTGATGATTTGATTAAGAAGGAAGACGGACAAAGAAAACAGGCCACCTATAATCAGGCTTTACAGCTTGATATCGGGGTGGCGGTCAAGGATTATGAAACAGAGAAAAAGGTTCCGGTAGGCAAAGTCCGGCCCTATATTCTGGAGCATCAGACCAAAGGCACCGATGGTACGGTCACCATTACTACCAGTACTGTACTTGAGAGACGCCATTCGCAGGATATGGCCCCTAAAACCAGCAAGGGAGAAGAAGCCTATAATCCTTCAAAATCACTGACTTTAGTTCCTAATAAGAAACGTACAGAAGATCAGATGGCGAAGGATGCCATATTCATGGCTATGAAGGCGCTTACCGGTTTGGCGAAAGCCCCGGATAAGGATCATCCGTTTTTGCTAACCGGGGATAATGCGGATGAGGTCAGATTATTGTATGGTGCTTTATTAGCTGTCGGTGAACTTCATCCTCGATTTAAAATCACTGAAGAATGCATTCGCATGGGCACTACCGCTTATGTTCCTCCAAGATCGAGTGTATGGAGTGACCCCAATTATAAAATAATAAAAAACAACCCTGAATTTAAAGCTTTAACCCAGGGGTTTAGTAAGATGGTAAACCAGCAGGAAAAGGCTCAGGCTGATTTGAAGCGTGTGGAAAAGCAGGTCACTAATTCTGGTAATATGTATAAAACGGCTATTCAGGATGGACGTGCGCTTAAGGACCTGGAACAAGAGAATGCCAATCGGCCTCAAAGCCCTTCGGTTGGTTCTCCATAACAAGAGCAATTAAGGACAACATGAATAATAATAATTTGCCAGTCGGTGTATTCGACTCAGGGATGGGTGGGCTGACCGTTTTGCGAGCCTTGAAAAGCTTATTACCCAGAGAGTCCTTCATCTATCTGGGGGATACAGCCCGTTTGCCTTATGGAACGAAAAGCGCGGAAACTGTGCAGCAATATGCTGTGCAGATGGCAAGATTATTGATAGCCAGACGAATCAAGGCGCTAGTGATTGCCTGTAATACAGCAACCACTGCCGCCTTGCCGTATTTGCAGGCCATGTTTACGGAAATACCGGTGATTGGAGTGGTTCGGCCTGGAGCGGGAGCGGTGGTTGCAGCCACGCGAAACCAGCAAATTACTGTGTTTGCTACCGAGACCACTATTGCTTCCAATGCCTATCAACGCTTAATTACTGAACAGCTTCCACAGGCTTCCATCAGTGCGCGTGCCTGCAGCGTTTTGGTAGCGCTTGCCGAAGAGGGGATGGTGAATAATGCGGTAGCACGCGAAGCGCTGCTCTATTATCTGTCTGAATTCAAAAACGAGGATACCTTACTGCTGGGCTGTACCCACTTTCCTGTGTTTCGTCCCTTGCTGGCGACACTGCTGCCCGAATCAGTCGCGGTGGTTGATTCTGCCGAGGCAACTGCCTACGCTTTTCAAAAACTATTGTATTCGCACCATCTGCAAACTGACTCTGGTTCTCCAGGGAATATTGAATATCTGGTCACTGACTCTATTCGTCGTTTCCAGACGGTAGGAGAGATTTTTCTGGGTGAAGTACTGAAAGATCACCATATTGAACTGGTGGACGCCTGTCTTCCAGTAGAGGCTGATAACTCAACTCGGGCTGCTTAGGGGGAAAGAGGTGTGGAAGTTGCAAATCCACATCCTTGTGGACCAGCGCGTCCTTGCGCTGTTTCCGTGTTTCTGGAACTTCCTGTCCCTGAATTTGCAACTATCCTTACCCTAAAGTGTAGCTGAGACTTGGCAATTGATCATTAAGAAACTGTATGCGCGCCACTTGAGAAATATCTCAATTTACAAAAGGAGGGTCGTGCGCCTCCACATTTCCTTAAAGAGATTCCAAAGCAACATAGCTAAATGATATTCTTTGTGGATGTATCCTGGATGTGATACCCAAAGAGTCCCATTCAATGAGAGTTAAATTATTTAGATGGTTAAAATCACTAACCAAGCTTGTCTGTTTATCCCTTTTAATATTACTAGGGTTAAGGATATTTGAGTTACAGCGGGGTCCTGCCCTGGAGCTATGGCATACTTATGTTCCAAAGGAAAAGCAGGCTAAAGAATTGGATAAGCTCAATTGGATACAATACACTGACATAGAAAATTCTCTTTTTGATGCCGTGCGCGCCGAAGTAACTGAAAAATTGACTGGTAAGCAGCGCACTCCAGGTAATCGATATTTCTCCGGCAGCCCGGTTTATCCCGAAAAATTTTCTACTGACTGGAATCGTTCCTATATACTTGAACCCCAGGGTCCAGCTGTCGGCGCTGTAGTCTTATTACATGGGTTGACTGATTCACCTTATAGCCTGCGTCATATCGCCAGACGGTATGTCGCTCATGGCTATGTTGCAATAGCGATTCGATTGCCTGCTCATGGCACAGTACCGGCTGCCTTAACTGATGTGAAATGGGAAGATTGGTTGGCAGCCACCCGGTTAGCAGTACGTGAAGCACGAAGACGCATACGTCCATCGCAGCCTCTCCATTTGGTAGGTTTTTCAAATGGCGGTGCACTGGCATTGAAATATGCGCTTGACTCTCTTGAAAATAAAGAATTAACAAAGCCAGACAGGATTATTTTGATTTCACCAATGATTGGCATTACCCGTTTCGCACGTTTTGCGGGATTTGCTGCGCTGCCCGCAATTTTACCACCTTTTGCAAAAGCAGCCTGGCTCAATATACTTCCTGAATTCAATCCATTTAAATACAACTCTTTTCCGGTCAATGCGGCAAGTCAGTCTCATCGTTTAACTACAGTATTACAACAACAAATCATACGCCTAGCCAAAGAAGATCGACTAATTGAACTGCCTCCTGTATTGACCTTCCAATCTGCGATGGATTTTACAGTCAGTACGCGCGCGATAATCCGATCGTTTTATGCGAATCTTCCAGCAAATGGTAGTGAATTAGTATTATTTGATTTGAACAGGGCTTCAAAATTAGGTCTTTTATTACGTCCTTCAGCAGATACGGCAGTGGAAAGGCTTTTAAATGCGCCCCCGCGAAAATATCGGAGCGTCATTATCACTAATGCGAATAATGACAGTGTTGATGTGGTTGAGCGCGTTACGAATGCTGGAACTGTCAATGAACGTGTTCTTCCTTTGGGATTGACTTATCCGCGTGATGTCTATTCTTTGTCACATGTTGCAATTCCTTTTCCAATGAACGATAGTCTGTACGGTCTTTTTCCTGACTCAATGGACTATGGTGTTCAATTAGGAACCATTGCTTCGCATGGTGAACGGCAAGTGCTTATCGTCAGTCTGGACTCAATTCTTCGACTTTCATCCAATCCATTTTTTCCCTATATGATTAAGCGTATAGAAGAGCAGCTCCCTAAGAGGAGCTAATCTTTTTCTTTATTAAGTTGATAACCTGTCGTCTTCGCGAACGAAGTGAAGCAATCCAGATCGAAACTTGACCAAAGTAAGGAGCGGGATTGCTTCGCTAACGCTCGCAAAGACGGGCTTTTTGTGTATCCATCTTATCTGATCCCGCTATAATGCCAACTAAGGAATGACAAACTGTTGGTCAGCGCTCAGCAAAATAATCAAGCACCGCTTGATTCCATTGCTGCGGTTGTTCCAGACTGGCCAGATGGCCGGCATTCTCAATTATTACCAATGCGCTATTTCTGGCGATCTCATGCAGATTCTCACTTTGCCGGGGAGGGATGACTGAATCGTATTCTCCACTAAGAATTAACACAGGTATTTCTGCACTTGCAAGAATGGAGGAAGTGTCTTCTCGCAGCGCCATGCCGCGTAATGCCGATGCCAGGGCTGTGGCTTTCTGGGATTCGAGAATTTCGAGAAGCTCCGCCTTTATCTCCTCCGACGCCTGCGATGAAAGTGCTTTGCTGGTAAATGCCTGGATAAATGACGAAGTACCATTGCTTAAGATTTCCTGGGCTGCAAGCTCGCGCTGTGTTTTTGTGTCCTCGTTATCTGCAATGGATTGCGTGCCAGATAAAATTAGGGAGTTAATCCGTTGGGGATATTTTTTTAAAAAAGCCAGTGCAACGTAACCACCCATTGACTCACCGCCAACGATGGCATTGGAAAGTTGCAAGTGATCAAGAATCATCCTGATTTCCTCGGCATATTCATCCATAGAGACTGGCTTACCATTAACCTCACCAGACTGACCAAAGCCCCATAAATCCACGGTGATCACACGAAATCTGTGCTTTAGTCCTTCTCTCTGGGCTTTCCAGATGCCCTGGTCGGCAGGAAAAGGATGAATTAATACCAGCGCAGGGCCTTCGCCAACGTCAGTATATGAATAAAAATTACTCTGGGCTGCTGCATTCTGAAATAATAAGCAGAAAACCAAGTATTTAAAAAATCGGATCATCTGATTTCTTCCATGAAAAAGGGATATACAGCTTAAGGCAAATAAACGCATTTTCATAATCAATAGTTTTTATCAAAATCATAGATAAAATTGATAATAAAGCGTTGCTTTCCGCATGTTAATGAATTAGGTCATTCCCGCGAAGGCGCTGAGGAATCCTGTCATTTAATTGAGCAGTTATGTTTTTAAGGTTTGCTCAATAAGGACGAGAAAAGAATTGAAGTGCATACGAATTCAT
>NZ_CAAAJH010000028.1:0-16172 GCF_900640215.1 Legionella genomosp. 1 | reverse complement strand
GTTTGTTCCTTCAGCTCTCCTTCTTTAAATACTTTTCGATATAAAGGTAAGGTTCGTCCTTTTGTTGCTACCTCAGCGCTGAGCATCTGAATTGCTCTATCATCTTTCATAAAGCAAACATCAATAACAATGGGTGGTTTGGTGTCTTGAGATAAATAGGTGAAAACATAGCCTGATAATGCTCTATAAAGACTACCTAACTCTTCATGTAAATTTTTATTACCTTCTAAGCGGTCTACTTTTTTTATTTTATGTTTTATATCACTCGGCCCTTGGAGTGAGCGACCTATTTGACTCAACGACAAATTTTGACTGTCCCTTAGCGCCATCGAAACGTCTAATACCGCATTAATTCGATTTTCATGAATAAATGGACATCCTTCAACTAAGGCATTAAATAATAGCTTTTCAGCGAACATTTTCTATCTATACCAGTAAAAAATGTCTATTTGATCATTATGTCTCTCAATCTGCAACTCTTTTACTCATTTTCGTGGGGATAAATCAGCTCGGGATGACGTGGCATAGCCGTCAGGCTAAGGAATGGCGTGGGGGCTTCAAAGCAAGCGGGCTTTTTCCGGCATGGTTTCGTAGGCTTTTTGTATATATCCGTCCTGGGACAACATAATAGCAATCGGTCTAGTCTTGTCAAAATGCGCGAATATAATCATCATCATTACCGTAATAGGTACTGAAAGAAACATCCCCAGAATTCCCCACATCGCACCCCATAATGCCAAGGCAAATAAAATTACCAGAGGGCTTAAATTTAGTGATTTGCTCAAAAAACGCGGCTCAATGATATTGCCAATGATAAATTGGATAGTGGTTAATCCTATTGAGACGATAATAAAGGGTAACCAGTTATCGAACTGTATCAGCGCCAGTAAAGCCGGAAACAGAGTGGCAATAATTGCACCTATATTAGGAATAAAATTGAGGAAAAAGATGAGCAAGGCCCAGAATTCTGCAAAATCCAAACCCACTATTTTCATAATAATCCAACTGGTCAGCGCGGTGACCAGACTAATTAAGGTTTTTAGACCGAGATAGGTTTGAGTATCTTTAACAATATGCCCCAAAATGTTATTAACCAGCTGACGATTATTCGACTCCTTAATCATGGCATTTAATTTTTGCTCAAAATAATGCTGCTCCACAAATAAAAAAACGACATATAAAATAATTAATACCGCCGAACTGGTCACTGAACTGAACACACCATATATATTGACCATGATCTCCTGGATGCTGAGGCTTTTTACGAAACTATCAAATTTGGCCATGATTTTTATATTAAAATAATCATCTATTTTATTAAAAATAGCCATCAGGTTTTCCTGATAACGCGATGAGGCCTGAATGACATCGCTGACATTATTCCCAATAATATCCACCAATACTTTAATCAATAAGGCGACGGCGAGAAACGCAAGAATCTTGCTTAGCCAGTCAGGAACCCGCCCTTCAACACCTGGTATTTTTTTTACAAAAACATAAATTGTATTTAATAAGTGCCAGATAAAAATAGCGACAACCAGTGGAATAATGAGACTTCTGCCGACAATCAGTAAATAACCGATTATCCATACCATAATTAAACCTGCGGCGAACGACACAGTTCGATTCATGTATTGGTCACTCCTTTGATATTCGGCTCATTCTAATAGCTCCCGCAGCAAAGCAAAAGCTTCTAAATCATAAAAAAATTGTAACTCTCAACGTCATCCTGAACGCAGTGAAGGATCTCCTGAATCTGGCTCAGTTCTTAGCAGTTTGAGATCCTTCACTGCGTTCAGGATGACGTAAGGGGTTACAAAAAATTTATAAAACTCAACTGTGAATAAATTCTTTAAAATTCCCTAACCATCGTGTCGCAATTTGCTCAGCAGTATCAACCGATTCCTGCAGCAATTGTCTGGCGGCTTCTGCAACCTGCGGCAGCAAAGCCGCATCGCGCTGCAGATTAGCGATTTTGAATTGCCGGTATCCGGTTTGCCGGGTTCCCAGGATTTCACCGCTGCCGCGAAGTTGTAAATCTTTTTCTGCGATGATAAATCCATCATTGGTGGACTTCATCACCCGCAAACGTTCGCTTCCTGACTGGGAGAGAGGTGACTGATAAATTAACAGGCAAAAGGACTGACTATTACCCCGCCCTACCCTGCCTCGAAGCTGGTGTAACTGGGAAAGCCCCAGCCGCTCGGCGTTTTCAATGATCATCACACTGGCATTGGGAACGTCTACACCCACTTCAATCACCGTAGTCGCCACTAGCAAATCAATTTCACCCTGTTTAAAAGCAGCCATTGTGGCTTCTTTTTCTACGGCTTTCATTCGGCCATGAACAAGACCCACTCGCGCCGAAGGCAATTGGGCCTGCAAATTCTCAGCAGTCACAGTCGCTGCCATACACTGAAGTTTTTCTGATTCTTCAATCAAAGTACAAACCCAGTAAGCCTGTGCTCCACTGGCGAGGGCTGTCTCAAGCCGTTCAATGATAGAGTCACGCTTCTCCTGACTGATTACCACAGTTTGTACGGGCATGCGTCCAGGGGGTAATTCATCAATAATGGAAATATCAAGATGAGCAAACTGAGTCATCGCCAGGGTTCTTGGAATGGGGGTTGCCGTCATTAATAGTTGATGAGGAATAAGTGAATCAATCCGCCCTTTTTGCTGCAGTGACAAGCGTTGTTCAACACCAAAACGATGCTGCTCATCAATAATGACCAGACCCAGTTTGGCAAACTCCACCTGTTCCTGAAACAGTGCATGCGTTCCAATGAGCAGGTGGCCATCATTTGAATGCAGCTTTTGCAAAGTTTCCCGACGCTCTTTAAGCTTCATTTTTCCGCTAAGACGAAGGCAATGAATTCCCAAAGGCTCAAACCAGCGTTGAAAATTAAAAAAATGCTGCTCACTAAGTAAGTCGGTCGGCGCCATAAAAGCGGCCTGATAACCATTCTCAATAGCATGTAAGCTGGCTAAAGCCGCTACAGTGGTCTTCCCGCAGCCGACATCCCCCTGGACTAGCCGAAGCATGGGTTTTTCCATTACAAGATCTGCGCTTATTTCAGAATCAACCCTTAACTGAGCAGACGTCAGCGGATAGGGAAGATTGGCAATAAACTGTGCTTTCAAATCCCTTTTATCCTTGAAACAGGGAGCCGATAAATGATTGCGGTGCAGCCTGGCGAATTGCATGCTTAGGCGCTGCGCCAATAACTCCTCAAAAGCCAGTCGCTGCATGGCCGGGTGCTTGCCCTCCTCCAGCAAGGAGAGAGCAATATCCGGAGGCGGCTGGTGTAAAAGCATTAAAGATTCGTGAATTGAAGAAAAATTCAGACTCCTCAACTGCTGCTCGGTCATCCATTCCAGATCCTGCAAAACTGGCTGACTGGCGGCAAGCGCTAATTTCACTAATTGGCGAAGACGGCTCTGGCTTAAACCTTCTGTGCCCGGGTAAATCGGCGTTAAGGTCTCCTCCACCCGCATATCCTGTTCATCTTCTAATAATCGATATTCGGGATGGATCATTTCCAGCTGATGAGAGAATTCCTTGACTTCACCAAAAGCACGCAGTAAATGGCCTGGCTGCAATGCCTTGACCTGGTTTTTGTTAAAATGAAAAAATCGAAGTTTGATGACTGCCGTTTTGTCTTCCACATAGCAATAAAGCATCATCCGTTTGCCGTACTTAACTTCTGTTTTGCAAATACGTCCCATAATAACGGCGTGATCATCAGGTCTTAAATCACAAATAGCAGTCACCCGCGTTCTGTCCTGATAACGGAAAGGCAGATGAAAGATTAAATCAGCGATGGTATTAATCCCGCAGTTTTGCAATTTGCCGGCCAGCGCGGGGCCAACGCCGGCTAATATTTCACAGGGTTGTGATAGCACGTTTATAAATTAAATATAAATAAACATCATAACAGAAATCTCAGCTTGAAAACTCATTTTTTGGATTTTCGTCCAAAGCCGCGGTCTCCTGTTTATAATATCTTTTCGTTTCCTTTCCTCTGGAGAAAAAAGTTATCCAGTCATTTTTCTTTTTACTTTGGTTCAGGCAAAGCTCCATATTCGTGCGAGCATCGGCATAAGAGATTTTTTTTTCCTGGGCATTGCATGAATATTCCCATAGTTTTCCAATTGTTCCAGGTACTCGCTTTTGAGTTTTATCGGGAAGAGTAATATTGACACCACCGCCCCCCATACCCCACAAACCTACTTTAAATGGATGATTTATAATTATCTGGCGTTGCCTTTTGACCCAGTCTTTTGCATCTTTTTCAACGGCATTAATCAGTCGCTTCCTGAACTCTTTACGGTGCTCGGGGTGAATTAGAGATTCGATGGTTTGTCTGGCGCGCAGATCACCATAAGATTTGATGGTAGCCTGTACTTCCTCTTCCCCAAAAATATCAAACAGCATGCTTTTCCTGTGAATATCTTTCACTGGATTAAGCAAAGTGGCCAACGTACAATAGTTTTGACTGACCACAGTTCTTAATTGCTCTGCTCCTACAACATCTTTCAAATACTCCAAATGGCAATCCAGCGGGAGCGCGCTTAATTGCACAGCCAGAGATGAGCTTGATTTTGCAAAAAGGCGTAACTTTTCAATGCTAAACAGAGTTTGCAGAAATTCGAGATGGTGGATTTCCAAGGGCTTGAGAAATTTTAGCAATTTATCATAATGAAACTCTTGCGAAACCAGAACATTTAACTTCTCCTGGCCAACAATCGTTGACAGGAAGTCTGGAATAAACTCAGGTTTTATGGATTTAAGATACATTTCCAATGTGTAGAAACTATCAAGATAGACGCGCAGTTTTTCCGCAGAAGCGATAGTTACTATCTCCCGCTGAGCCTTTGCGCTTCCAAGAACATCCAGCAATTTAAAAAATTCGTATTCATTTTGAATTTTGCTAATTTTCGACTCGAAACGTCTCAGACATTTTATCTGTCCATTCTCTGTTTGCAGACTCCTCAACAGGAATTCGATCGTTGCGATATTCAGGTTGGCTATTGGCGCTACTTCAATCATTTCGAGGAGCTGCTCTTCATTAAAATGGCTTAAGATATCTTGAAAGCCCTGACGGATATTTTCCTGATTTGCACTAATGCATAACTCATACACGGATTCCGGCACAAAGTGTTCAACACAAAACGCCGCAAATTCTGGATGTGCTGCCTGAGACACATATCGCAATGCCTTTGCTGTAGTGCGCGCTTCGTCAATATTTAAAGGAGGTCTGCCAAGCGCTTTCTCGATCACCGCAGCCAGATGAAACAATCGCCTGGTGGCTATAAAATCCTCAAAGAAAAGGCGTTGCCAGTGCTCAATTTCAATGATGTCTGATTTCGGTGGGATATAATTTAAAAAAGACTGCCAGCTTCCCTGGGTTACACACTTCCTGTCCAGACAATCAAGCGTGGTTTCGATATGCCAGCCAAAACATAGTAATACATTGTAGGCATATCTGAAGGAATCGACTTTTTCCTGAGGCTTTTCATTGATCTGAAGCGTCTCAAAAAGAAAATAATAGCTTTTAAAGGCATTGAATAAACTATACGAAATTTCTTTAAAGTAAGAGTGTTGCTGATTGAGCAAGCCAAACATAACCTGGAGATGAGAATCGCTGGCTACATGCGCATAGCCCCTATCCTGTGAATCCGGGTAAAGCGTTTTATATAAATCAACATTTAAAGCATAGATATAGCCTTTAAAACCTGAGTTTCTAGAATAAGAGGCAAAAAAACGGTCAGCTTCAAGTATTTCTTCTTTAGTTAAAGACTCCCAGCGGAATAAATAACGGTACAATTGTTTAAACATAGACATTCTTGTTTGAACGAAAGGCTCAATAAAAACAAAATTAGCAGTTAAAATCAATGAATCTGCTATTTTCTCTCTTTTAAACCAGTCGCAATCGGCGTTACACCGATATTCGGATTAATACCGCAGTCATCGAGTATTTTTAGCAGGTTATTGCCACGCCGGGTCAGACGGGTGATGCAATACTCTTCCAGATAGCTTCTTAAGATATAATAATAATCCGGGAGGGTTAGCAGGGTCAGAATTTTTTCAGCCCGCATCAAATGATGTGGATTGCTATAGTCGCAGGACTGATAAAGTACTGCCGCCAACATGGAACAGATACTGGCCTGCCTTAGACTGTTTGCACGGTAAAAGCGGTGGATTGCATCATCTAATGCTCTGTCTTTATCCCACTCAACCCAGGTATCATATAAAGCCAGCGCTGTATCCACTGAAAAATGCTTATTTTCCTCCAGTTCCTGCAGTGCATAAGCCACAGGCACGATAGCCTGTATATTGGCCCAGGAGCAGTTACCGGTGATTTGGGAACTGATTGGCATTTGCAGAACAGGGCTCAATCCCAGTAGTTGATTAATAGTTTGATGAAAGAAACTGCGCGGTTGCTTTTTATAAAGAAACTCCCTTAAAAAAGGCAGATTAACCGCATCAGGCCGCCCTAAACGGTATATATTAACAGAGCCTTCCTTTAAACTGTTTTCACCCCGGTCAATTTTAGCCCACCAGTTTTTATAGCGTACAAATCCCAGTGCATGCCCGCGGCTCGCAGCCGGAAGAATGAGAATGGGTGACTTAAGTAAGTTATTCAGATGCGCAAAATGCTGCTCGGTGAATACTGGTTGATGCTGTAGCTGCAACAGCTCAGCAGCGGCACTAAAGCCATCCATAATGGTGTACAACAAAGGAAAATAGCCCCGCAAATGCCGGGTTGAATAGGAACTGATAAAGCGTCGCAGCGAATCCTTCAGAATAGCGACAGTGAATTCCAGAATGAAGCCTTCATAATCAAGCTCGACGAATTCATTATCGGCATTGACAATATCTACATCCCCCTGCAATTCAAAACGATGCCCCAGCAATTTACCCAAAATAAAATCAAGGGCAAAATCAAGTCTTGCGCCATGTTGATAAAGAATCTGCTTTAAACTGTCCTGACTGCGTAAAACCGGGTAGACCAGAATAGACAACCCGGCGTTAGTATAGGCGTTTGGATTGGCCCGATGTTCCAGCAATAGACGCGTCATATTCAAATCATTATTGTCTACCGCCCAATGCAAAGGAGTCCGTCCAGTGACGTCCGGCTTATTAACATTGACTCCTCTGCCGAGCAGCTGAGCTGCAATTTCAGGCCGTTTGGCGACTGCGCATTCGATTAAAGGCGTAAACCCATACTCGTCTATATCATCAAGAGATTCGCCCTGTCGCAGATAGAACTCAAAGTCAGGCATGCGGCCGCTAATAATATCATTTGCAATGGTCATTAATTAGGACTCGGTCTTGGTGCGGTGAACTTGGGCATATTACCCAATCGCAATTGTTTTTCCTGTTCCTGTTTACGCTTTTCATTATCAAATTCCCGACGCGCCTCCGAATTCAGCGGCGGTTCAGGGTTAACATTTGGATCATAGCCATCATAGCGCTGATCAGCCAATAGGGGATGCTGCATGATCGAGTTCTGCAACTCACCTTCCGGGCTTCTGTTCACTTCCTCGTCATTGTGTTCGCGTGCATGAACTCTCGCCAGCCTGCGATGTCCATCCTGTTCGAGTAAACGCCGTTTACGCTCAGTGGAACGGTTTTCATCAACCAGATACGAACTCTGATCTGAGCGATCAGGAATATCGACACCTGGGAGCCCCCTCGCCCTGCCGCGGTTCAATACATCAATAACCGTCAATCGAGCAGCATCAGAGGCCAGTGTTAATTTTTTTCCGTCAGAAAAAACCGCACGATAAAGATTACCACTTGCAGTCGGGGTCAACCGCTCTGTGGTATAGGTATTGTGATTGGCATTATGAATATTAAGCCAGCTTTTTCCCTGATCTCTGCTGATTTGCCATTGAACAAAAACAGCGGACGACTCCGATTGTGCCACAGCCGAAAACGTGGCTCTGTACCCGGCATTCATGGTTTGATCCCGGGGATGCTGGGTGATTACAAAATCTTTTGGTTGTTTTGTCCGCCTCTTGAGCAATGACATTTTCGTTGCCTACATTAAGAAACTAATAAAAGTATAGGTTATTCAAACCTGACTATTAAACTTTTTCAACCGGGTACCGCCTTTCATGCATTAGTATTTACACATCTCTGAAAACGCAGTCAGCTCTGAGAATGTTCATTAAACTGTGTCATTACTCACAGCACGCCGTCATCTCGAACACAGTGAGAGATCTCCGAATGCTGGCACAAACCAAGATTTGGAGATCTCTCACTGTGTTCGAGATGACGTGACATGACACAGTTTGATGAACACTCTCAAAATTTTCAGACAGGTACTGGCTATATAAAAACTCCCGTTTGTTTATATTTGGGCCTTTTGTTTCAAATTCAAGTCTTTTCGATTACAAATACTCTCTTTGTAAAATTTCAGCAATCTGAACCGCATTGCTGGCAGCACCTTTTCGGATATTATCAGCAACAACCCACATATTAAGCCCATTCGGATGGGTGATATCCTGTCTGATACGTCCTACAAATACTTCATCGCGACCGATCGCATGAGTTATCGGCGTTGGGTATTTCAGTTTTTCCCGATCGTCGACCAAGACCACGCCGGGCGCTTTTTTCAGTAGTTCTCTTGCCTTTTCTACCGATAAGGGTGCTTTGAGTTCGAGATGTATTGCTTCTGAATGACCATATAAAACAGGAACTCGCACAGTTGTCGGGTTGACAAGAATACTATCATCTTCCATGATTTTCCTGGTTTCCCAAACCATTTTCATCTCTTCTCTGGTGTAGCCATTTTCCTGAAATTCATCGATATGCGGCAGCACATTAAAAGCGATTTGCTGGGGATAGACTGAGCTTTTGGGCGGACGGCCGTTAAGCAGCTCTCCTACCTGCTCAATCAGTTCTGAGACCGCTTTTTTTCCGGTTCCAGAAACTGCCTGATACGTTGCCACGTTAATACGGGAAATTCCCACTGCATCATGTAAAGGTTTCAGGGCTACAACCATCTGAATGGTGGAGCAATTGGGGTTGGCGATAATATTTCGATTTTGGTAATCCCTGATGCGTTCTGGATTTACTTCAGGAACGACTAAAGGAATATCGTCTTCGTAACGAAAGCAGGAGGTGTTATCGATGACAATGCAGCCAGCTTCTGCGGCGATCGGCGCATAATGTTTGGAAACACTGCCGCCCGCTGAGAATAACGCAATGTCCACATCATGAAAATTAAAATGCGCCAAATCAAGCACATCGAGCGTTTGACCATTAAATTGAACCGTTTTTCCGACCGAGCGCTCGCTGGCTAAGGGATAAAGATTATCCACTGGAAAATCACGCTCTTCCAGTACAGCTAATAAGGTTTCTCCGACAGCCCCTGTGGCTCCTACTACCGCTATATTTAATCGCCTGCTCATACTTTACCCCGTTAATTGTATCGATTATTACTGACTGTTTTGAGCACGATGCCGTAAGAAATGGTCCATTAGCACCAACGCCATCATTGCTTCTGCGATTGGAACCGCACGAATCCCGACACAGGGATCATGGCGGCCTTTTGTCACCACAGTCACTTCTTCGCCATGTGTATTAATGGTTAGTCCGGGTTTGACAATACTGGAGGTAGGTTTTAAAGCCATACTGACTTTAAGCTCCTGTCCTGTGGAAATTCCTCCCAGTATGCCGCCGGCATTATTTGTTAAAAAACCCTCTTTGCTCATTTGGTCACGATGTTCGCTGCCTTGCTGAGTGACTGATTGAAATCCAGCGCCTATTTCTACGCCCTTGACCGCATTAATAGACATCATTGCAAAGGCAAGGGTTGCATCCAGTTTATCAAAAACAGGATCGCCAAGACCCACAGGAATATTCCTGCCAATAACAGTTACTCGAGCACCTACCGAATCGCCCTGCCGTCTTAAATCATCAATATAATTTGCCAGCTCTGCGGGCTGATGATGATTTGGGCAGAAAAAAGGATTTTGCCCGATAGCGCTTTCATCGACAAATTCCAATTCAATTTTACCCATTTGCTGCAAAAAACCGACGATATCAATGTTAGCAAACTGTTTCAGATATAATCGGGCGATTGCCCCTGCAGCAACACGCGCCACTGTTTCTCTCGCCGAAGAACGACCGCCTCCGCGATAGTCGCGATGCCCATATTTATGATGATAGGTGAAATCGGCATGACCTGGCCGAAACAAGTCCTTGATATCATTATAATCTCTTGAACGTTGGTCGGTATTGTGAATGACTAACGCGATGGGTGTGCCGGTAGTTTTTCCTTCAAACACACCCGACAAAATCTGCACCGTATCGCTTTCCCGACGCTGGGTGGTGTATTTTGACTGACCAGGTTTTCGCTTATCCAAAAAGGGCTGTATCAGCGCTTCCGACAACATTAAGCCGGGAGGGCAGCCGTCCACGATACAGCCCAGTGCCGGCCCGTGGCTTTCACCAAAAGTGGTCACCTTAAAAAGCGTTCCAAATGTATTGCCGCTCATTCGCCTTGTTTTCCAAAATATGATTTTAATTGCTGGGCAGTCAGCAGGAAAACACCATGCCCCCCATGCTCAAAATCGAGCCATATGAAATCCAAATCAGGATAGGCTTCAATTAAAGCCTCTTCGCTATTCCCCACTTCAACAACCAGAATACCATGCTCAGTCAGGTAATGATGGGCATTTGCCATAATTTTTTCAACAATGGCCAGCCCATTTTCTTCACATTCCAGCGCCATTTCCGGCTCATGGCGATATTCCTCAGGCAGTGTGGCCATTTCCTGAGATCCAACATAGGGCGGATTGGAAACAATAATGTCATAGCGCACAGCCGGTACTTTTTCCCAGCAATCAGACTGTATCAGTTGCAGCTGCTCTTCCATTTCATGTTTTTGACGATTTATTCTGGCAACTTCCAGAGCTTCAGAAGACAAATCGACTGCGTTAATCTGAGCATCAGGAAACACATAGCCACAGGCAATAGCAATGCAGGCGCTGCCAGTACAG
Organism: Legionella genomosp. 1; assembly: GCF_900640215.1. Lineage (NCBI taxonomy): Bacteria > Pseudomonadati > Pseudomonadota > Gammaproteobacteria > Legionellales > Legionellaceae > Legionella > Legionella genomosp. 1. The sequence goes on along the minus strand of NZ_CAAAJH010000028.1, from coordinate 5,153 downwards.
AGATCGAGTACTCGATGCACCTGATTCGCATCAATCCAGGGTGAAAACTGATGATTAATTAATTCAGCAATTGGAGAACGTGGAATCAGAACCCTCTCATCTACAAAAAAAGGCAAACCGCAGAAAAGAGCTTCCTGGATTAAATAAGCAACCGGAATACGCTCAATAATACGTTTGGCTAAACGCTCAGCCAGCATTTCTTTCTCGGCTGAGGTCAGACGGGCAGACAGAAGCTGCCTGTCTACAGAAATCGGAAGGTGAAGGCTGGCGGTAACCAGCCAGAATATTTCGTCCCAGGCGTTATCGGTTCCATGACCATAATAAAGCCCTGATTTGCTCGCCTCGCTGTAACCAAAACGCAGAAAGTCAGAAATGGTCTCAAAATGAGCGGTTGATTGAATATACGACATATAGAAAATTCCACGAATAGATTAGCTGAAATTGGTAACTCCCAGGTACGTCATCCTGAGCGTAGCGAAGGATCTCAAGCTGCCTGGAGTTGAGCCAGATTCAGGAGATCCTTCACTGCGTTCAGGATGACGTACCTGAGGAGTTACTGAAATTGTACAAAAAAAATGGCGCTCTGGATATTACTTCCAGTGGCCGGCTTGTTACGGCTCAGCCAGGCTTTAAAACACAATCCGTATTAATCGCCCTCTCGGCCAAAGGAGTCACCGCAGAAAAGATTGGGCTTCCTTTGGCATTTTGGATGGACGTCAGCACTGAATCCGTGGGCATTTGAAAATGGGTTTCAAGCAGGCGACCTTTTTGCTTCAATTGCGCTCGATACAATAAATTATCCGGGGATAATTCCAAAGCCTGCTCCAGGACGAATATCTCATCGCGCAACAGTTTAGTCTCTGCAAGCAACTGTTTGTAACGAACAATATATTCGGCCATCGCATTCAGATTGGGCTCTTCCAAATAAGTCAGCACAATAACATTCGGCTGCCAATGGATATCAAATAACTGTAAATCATCCAATGCGATGTTTTCGAGAAAGCCTTTTTGTGCTGCTTCCGGGAGCGATCTGATTAACCGAATAAAGCCCTGAATATAATAATGCTCCTGCAGATTGAAAAGACTGCCAAGCTTCAGGCGCATGAACAATGGGCTTAAAAACAGTTTAAAATCATTTTCAATACCAAAAGTCCATATGTCGCTTAACTGCTGCAAATAAGTTTGCCAAAGAATCCCGGCTGCTGATTTTCCAGTCATGATGGGTCGCTTCCTTTTTCTCCTATTATCCTTTAATCACAGAAAAATGCTAATCCAAAGCAAAAGAACAGTCCTTAAGTTTTACCCACTTTGTTTTTCTAAACCATTTATGGATTAGCCACACAGCAATAAACAAAGGCAGGCCAATATAGGAAATCAGCAAGCCATACCAGTCAACAGGTGAAGCAGAAAACGCTTTATAATTTTGGCCGCCAATAACAATAAGGCAAAGCATAAACGCCAGCAACGGCGCATAGGGATAGGCCTTGGCCTTGTAGGGCAGGTTTTTAAGCTCATAGCCTTTTAGAAGATAAGCCTTTCGGAAACGATAATGACTCACTGCAATTCCCATCCAGGCGATAAACCCAGCCAGACTGCCGGCATTCAGTAACCATAAATAAACGCGTCCATTTCCAAAAAAAGACGAAAAGAAAGCCAGCAATGCGACACCGGCTGTGGCGATTAGTGCTGCCATGGGCACTCCCCTGCGATTAACCCGGCTGAACACAGAAGGTATATGCCCTTGTTTTGCCAAAAACCAGAACATACGGCTTGCCACGTAAATTCCTGAATTTGCCGTCGATAAAATGGCTATTAAAATGACAATATTCATGAAACTTGCGGCAAAGCCATAATGCTTGAACACCAGAGTAAAGGGACTCATTAACACACTGCTTTCAATCAACTGAGGCGAAGTATAAGGAATTAATAAACTGATAATCAGTAGTGAGAGAACAAAAAACAGCAGAATACGCCAGAAAATCAATTGAATTGCTTTGGGAACATTTTTCTCGGGATTCTGACTTTCTCCTGCAGCAATGCCAATTAACTCCGTACCCTGAAAAGAAAATCCAGCCACCATAATGGCAGCAAAAACGCCAAAGACACCGCCATGAAAAGGCGCATCTCCAATATGCCAGTTTTTGAAACCCACAGGTTCATAGGCTGTTAATCCGGTGATCATGCCTAAACCTGCAACAATGAATAGAATGATTACTGCAATCTTGATAAAAGAAAACCAGTATTCCGCCTCACCAAATGCTTTGCTGGAAATCGCATTGAAACCAATCACCAGAGAGAGAAACAGTGAACACCATATTAAGGAGGAACTCTGTGGAAACCAGTATTGCATAATGATGGCGGAAGCAGCTATTTCAGAGGCAATAGAAACTGCCCAGCTATACCAGTAATTCCAACCGAGGGCATAACCCAGCGAAGGATCGACAAAGCGTGTTGCATACACATAAAACGAGCCGGAGGTGGGCATAAAAGCCGCCATTTCACCAAGGCTCGTCATCAGAAAATACACCATACAACCTATGAGAAGATAAGCAAACAGGGTTCCGCCTGGACCTGCAAGCGACAGGGCATTGCCGCTTCCAAGAAAAATTCCTGTTCCAATAGAACCGCCCAGAGTAATCATACTGAGTACACGCGCATTCAGTTTACGGTGTAAACTATGACCCTCTTGTGTATTGTTCATTCCAAATCCTTTTAGAATCAAAAACAAAAACTGATTAATTATTCAAAAACTGACAAAGTAGCTGCTGGAAATGATGCGTACCCTGCTCTTTGGTTGGAGAAAACCGTCCGCTATCATAAAAACGCGAGCGGATTCCTTTTTGCACTGATTCAACTACCGCCTCATCTTCTCGCTCCACTTTATCCAGTTCACCACCCGCACCCAGCCCTAATTTGGATTCATCCAGAACATAAGTTAGAAAAGAGACTTTACTCAAGCCGGGATTAATCGGCTTAACCACATTTACAGAGCATCCCCAGGGATAAAAGTTCAACATGGTGTTTGGAAAAATCCAGTAATAGTAAGCAGCGACTTCCTTTCCATAGTCAACAGCATTTTCAGGCAATTCAAAACTGATTTCCCCCTGCGAGGCCAAAGCCAGTTGCAAATTGCAATAGGGATAAATTTCGGTGGTATAAGTCGTACAATCTATAGCTTTTCTTAGTGAATGATGTACGAATGGTATATGTAAAGCTTCCAGATAATTTTCGCAATAAAGCGCCCAATTCGCTTTAACCAGATAATCACGCGAACGATTCACATCTAGACGCATTTTTTCCATGGGTAGCCAGAATAATCGATCCCTGATTTCAGCGATGACGCTTTCAAATGGAATTAGTGGATTTAAAGAAGCAAAAATAAATGGATCAAAACAGGCAAAAGGAACCTGCGTTAAATCATCTTTTTCAGAAGGAAAATCCTGTGTCTGTTCAAACTCAGGCATGTGTAAAAATTTCCCGCATAGATTAAACCGCCGACCATGATAGGCGCATTTTATTTTCTGAGCGCTGCAGGGTTGCTCTATTAAAATTTTCCCTCGATGAGTGCAGACATTACTCAGGCAATTTAAGCGGCCCTGCTCATCTCTCGAGAACAGCAGCGGCTCATCAAGAAATCCCTGCAGCAGCGTAAACGGCACCAGCTGCTGCTCCAAATACAAATTCTCCATTCCCATGCAAAACTGCCAGCTGCGAGCAAAGATTTTTTCTTTGGCCAGTTCAAACCAGACAGGGGAAGTATAAAACTCGGAGGGAATTGTCTTTGCTTTTGCGATATCGGGATTAATCGTTAACATCTTTAGTTAGTCCTTTACTAATACTAATTCAATCAAATCATCTCAACCTCATCCTGAACGCAGTGAAGGATCTCCTGAATCTGGCTCAGTTCTAAGCAGTTTGAGATCCTTCGCTACGCTCAGGATGACGTACATGACGCTCAGGATGACGTACTGGCGGATTTACAAAATATTGCACTTTTCCTATTTCATTTCAACGTCATCCTGAACGCAGTGAAGGATCTCCTGAATCTGGATCAGTTCTGAGCAGGTTGAGATCCTTCGCTACGCTCAGGATGACGTACCTTGGGAGTTACAAAATATTGCACTTTTCCTATTTTCGTTTCAACGTCTTCCTGAACGCAGTGAAGGATCTCCTGAAGCTGGCTCAGTTCTAAGCAGTTTGAGATCCTTCGCTACGCTCAGGATGACGTACCTGGGGAGTTACAAAATATTGCACTTTTCCTATTTTCGTTTCAACGTCTTCCTGAACGCAGTGAAGGATCTCCTGAAGCTGGCTCAGTTCTAAGCGGTTTGAGATCCTTCGCTACGCTCAGGATCTGATTTATCCCCACGAAAATGTATAAAAGAGTTGCAGGTTGGATGCCTTAGTGATCAAATAGGCATTTTTTACAGATGTAGATAGAAAATGTTTACTGAAAAGCTATTATTTAATGCCTTAGTTGAAGGATGTCCATTTATTCATGAAAATCGAATTAATGCGGTATTAGACGTTTCGATGGCGCTAAGGGACAGTCAAAATTTGTCGTTGAGTCAAATAGGTCGCTCACTCCAAGGGCCGAGTGATATAAAACATAAAATAAAAAAAGTAGACCGCTTAGAAGGTAATAAAAACTTACATGAAGAGTTAGGTAGTCTTTATAGAGCATTATCAGGCTATGTTTTCACCTATTTATCTCAGGACACCAAACCACCCATTGTTATTGATGTTTGCTTTATGAAGGATGATAGAGCAATTCAGATGCTCAGCGCTGAGGTAGCAACAAAAGGACGAACCTTACCTTTATATCGAAAAGTATTTAAAGAAGGAGAGCTGAAGGAACAAACGCAAGATTTTTTAAAAGAACTAGCTCATTGTATACCAACTGATCGCAAGGTAATTGTGATTATGGATGCTGGATTTCATTGTGAATGGTTTGAAACAATTGACTCATTTGGATGGTTCTGGGTGTGCCGAGTTAGACAGGGGAAAAGCCTTAAATTTGCAGACTCTGAGGATTGGTTAACGGTCAAAGACTTTATATCTCAAATTAAAGAAAAAACAACAAATTATGAGCGTGTATTGCTGACCAGGCGCCATGAATATTATTGCCGATTAGTGACAACCAAGCGTGCACC
>NZ_CAAAJH010000027.1:0-22128 GCF_900640215.1 Legionella genomosp. 1 | reverse complement strand
GTTCATTAGATAAGCCAGCTCGATTACTTGTGTCTTATTACAAAAAAAGAATGCAAATCGAACAAAATTTCAAAGACATAAAAAATGAACAACTGGGGTTAGGATTACGACGAAATCAATCGTCAGGCAAAACAGAGCCAATATGCTGTTCTTCCTGGCTATTTTACTCATCATGATTGCCTGGTGGTTTGGTTTGATGATTGAGTCTCTTAACAGACATCGTTCTTATCAGGCCAATACTATAAAAAACAAACGAGTTCGCTCTTTTATTCATCTCGCTAGAATGGCTTTTCGGCATGAACCAGAATTACTTAATTGGGATTTATTTCGGAGCGTAATGAGTGACCTGCAACAGCAATATCACTCATTTATTGAATCTGGCGCTTTGAGTTGTTCAAAATAATGACAGGATCACTCAGCGCCTACGCGGGAACGACACGATAATAGATCTGTTTGAGTAATTGCTAAGTCATCCGCTGGCTATACATAAATAATGAGGGGAATTCCTCATGGCTTGTCCGAGGGACGCAGAAGCCAGGAGAAGACGAAAGTAGCGAGTTAATTTTTTCTTAATCTTCATTTCTTATAATCATTATACATTTATAGTTCCAGTGGCTAATTTATAATGACGCATAATGAATTTCTTGATTGGCTGGATGAGCTTGACAGGCTTAATCCAGAGAAGCCTAAACTGGCGGTTTTAATTGAAAGCCTGAAAGGAGAAGCGTACAACCTCAACCAAGATCAAGTTATCGCGAACATTCAGGCTTTACTCAATCAGATAAGTACCTTTGACGAAAGTATTGTCTATCCTCGTGCTCATCCGGTAGGTCGGGTACTAAACACCTTTATAAGAGGCAGCAAAACAGAGCTTTTTTTTAGCACGAGAACAGCGGTTGCAGCCATTCAAAGGGTGCTGGACGCTTTGCCATCAGACAGCTCACCGGAGTCAATACAAAGGTTTTATACCCGTGTAATGGATTGGACACAGTTTGCTCCAAAAGAGGGGGAAAATGCTTTAAGCGAGGAAGAGAAAGCTTACATCAAGGAATATTTTAAAAACAGGGCAACTGAGGCAGTTAAACAAACGCTTGCCACTATTTATTCTGTAAATGATAAAGTTTCCAAAAGAGCCGCGCATGAGCGTTATATATCTGCAACAGCTTCCAACGTCAATACAGCCATTTCCACTTTGTATAATCACGTTCTGGAGCCTAATGAGCGGATCTCACCTGAGAGAGCTCTTTCTCCACAGGAACTGGCGCGAGCAACTACCCAAATTTCCATTACGTCATTAAACTTCTATGCTCATAAGCTGAGCCTGATTGATCAACACCAGCGCGAAGTAAATCAGCTTAGGAAAAGAGCGGAAATAATCAGCGATCTGACTGAAAGTGGATACAGGAGCACGAAAGATGTGAATCGCTTTCTAGATCTTTTAGTGTCGATTCCAGATGAACATATCAGCTTCCTAAGCTATATCAAATCATATAAGAAAGCGATACATAGGGCTTCTAATACCAATGTGTTTGCACAGGAATTGGCAAGTAAGGAAATCAATCATCTGATAGATAATTGTCTTAAATATTTTGAGCAGCCACAGACTAAAGAAAATGTAAAACAATTCATTGAACAAGCTGAATTAGAAATCATTGGCATCTACAGCGCTTTCCAAGTACACAGCAAACAGATTTTTAGTACTTCGGCTAGCGATAAAATTACTGCTTTGCTGCAGCTTGAGAGTGATACAACTTATTTTGTCCGAGTGTTATTTGCATTACAACAAACAATTGACCATAGCAAAGATCGAGCTACTCGACAAAGAATTTTCGATATGATTTTAGACGCTGGAGTTGCTTATCACGGTGATATAGAAAATCGCTGGTCAATTGATACCCTGTCAATTTGCCTTGCAGTTGTTAGTGTGGCCTTGAAGACGCCAGAAGAAGCCCAGCAGGTAATTGATTTCGCAGCCAGGATCAAACCTTTAATAAAGCTGCAGGAAGATAAAACCGGACTGGTTAGTCAGTTATTCAAACTTCAGCTGAAAATTGATAGCAGTAATTCTTCTCAGGAAAAACAAAGGCAGCAAGAGATCTTTGATATTATTTTGGAAGAAAGTATTGCCTATTTTTCCAATCCTAAAACGCAATGCTCAAGGGACTTTTTTGAATATTACATCGAAATATGTGGAGTTGATCATTTCAAAACAGCTGACCATGCTCGTCAATTTATGGCATTTGCTTCTGCCGTCACCAACGATGGCACTGCATTGTTCAATGAGCTGGCTAATTTTCATCTGAAGATAATCAATATGGAAAAGAAAGATCCGGCTGTTTATAAACAAGCCGTTGACACGGCTACGAAGCTATTGTTTGATCTTATGGAAAGAAGCACGGAATTTCTCTCAAAACCAAAGACTAAACAACTTTGCAAAGAGTATGAAAATGACTGTCAGGAAATTATCAACGCTGCTCGACCGGTACTGAAAGAGCATCGCGGTGCAAAGAATGTTTTGGCCTGGGCAGCATTAGTAATGAGTGTGGGCATTATACCATTGGCTGTTGCAACGTTTAACAAACTTTTTCATGGAAAATTTACGTTCTTCCCTCAGACAGCAACAGATAAAAAGGTGGATGGTTTAGAAGCGGTGATTCATACTGTATCGGAACCTCCCGAGGAAAAGCCAGAGGAAACGGATAGTTCTGAACCGTTTCAGAGTCCTGAGCTCTGATTGATTGACATTTAATTTTTCATCTTCACAATAAAAGTATTGAGTAATTGTCAGCGGTTTAAAACAGGGAACGTATCATGACTAAGCGCAATCATTTCGACAGGGATCCCAAGCTTTATCGGCAGCATCGCCCACAGTATCCCGAAAGTCTGTATCAGTTTCTTTGGGAGCAAACGCTCCATCACGATACAGTATGGGATTGTGCTACGGGCAATGGTCAGGCAGCGCTGCCCTGGCTCAATCGTTTCAAACAAATCATTGCGAGTGATATCAGCCAGTCGCAGTTGGATGAGGCTTTCAAACATCCGTCTGTTGATTATCGCTGCTGCTCAGCAGAGGACTCTGGTATCAAAGCGCAAAGCGTAGATTTAATCACCATTGCCCAAGCCCTACACTGGTTTAATTTTGACTTGTTTTATCAAGAGGTCAGACGAGTAGCCAAACCTTCGGCCCTGATTGCCGCCTGGTGCTATTCGTTGGGGCGCTTCGATTGCAATCTGGATACCATTGTCTGGAATTTGTATGAAAATATTCTGGGCGACAACTATTGGCCCCGTGAGCGTCGTTATATTGATAACCGTTATAAAGATATTCCTTTTCCTTTTGAAAAAATTGAAAGCCCTTTATTTTTTATCGAAAAAGAATTTAATCTTGACGATTTTAAAGGGTATTTGAATACCTGGTCTGCTGTGAAAGAATACCAGCTTCAAAATCAAACCAATCCCGTTGAATTAATTTCCGATGAATTAACACTGGCATGGGGCGCACCTGATCAAATCCGCAAAATGCAATGGCCTATTCATCTGCTGGCGGGACGAGTTCGATGAATAAGCCAGACTTCGCTGAGATTAACGGAAACCTTCCAGCACAATTTTTCCAACGGATTTTCCACTTTCAAGTAAGCGGTGAGCTTGTTGCAGATTGGCTGCAGTGATTTTACCCAGATTTTCATTCAATGTGGTTTTGATAGAACCTGCATCAACCATTTTAGCTACCTCGCTAAGAATCTGGTGCTGTTTTATCATATCAGGAGTTTTGAACATGGAGCGTGTGTACATCATTTCCCAGTGAATGGAAATACTTTTTAGTTTGAACAATTTGATATCAAGAGACTCCGGATTATCGATGAGCGCGAATTTACCCTGAGGTCTAAGGCATTTTATAAGCTCGGCTGCATGCTCATCAGTGTGGGTGAGACTAATCACATAATCGACTTCACTTATTCCCCGTTGCTGCAATTGCTCTGATAGCGATTGCTGGTGCGAAATGACGTGATGGGCGCCGTTTGCTTTAATCCATTGCGAGGACTCAGGGCGTGAGGCAGTGCCAATAATAGTGAGAGAAGTTAACTGTCGTGCTAACTGCACAAGAATGGACCCGACACCGCCTGCCGCTCCAGTAATAAGCAAAGTGCCTGTGTCTGCCTTATCAATTTGCAGACGATCAAAAAGCAGTTCCCAGGCGGTGAGGGTAGTTAGCGGCATTGCTGCAGCTTCGGCATTGGAGAGGCTATGCGGTTTTAATGCGGCAATACGTTCATCAATCAGATGAAGCTCTGAGTTACATCCAGGGCGGGTTAAATCACCGGCATACCAGACTGTATCTCCTTTTTTAAATAAACTGACTTTACTGCCAATATCCTTCACTATACCGACCGCATCCCAGCCTAGAATTTTATAGAGGCTGTTTTCGGGTTGAGTCCTTGAGCGCACTTTGGTATCAATAGGATTCACGGCTATCGCCTGAACTTCAACCAATAAGTCATGTTCCATCATTTCTGGCATTGGCAGCTCAATTTCCTCGAGAACATCTGCCACACCTGCTTGTTTATAACCAATCGCCTTCATAAATTGTCCTTAATAATAAAAGTTTGATTATACTTCAAATAGGAAGAACTGAGAGGATGTAATATGAAAAAATGGATACTGCTGATTGGTTTATACTTATCAGGCCAATCGTATGCTGCAGTTTATGACTCCCCGGAAATATTCATGAATGTAGATACAAACCACCCTCATTTTTCGATTAGTTTGCCCTCTAATCCAACCACAGGCTATAGCTGGACCCTGAAAAAATATAATGACAAATTGTATGAACTGATGACGCATCAATTTCATCCCAGCAAACCTAAATTAATCGGAGCAGGGGGGAAAACTGTATTTGTTTTTGAGGTGCTTAAAGGAGTGACTCTTCCTAAGAGAAGCACCTTTGAATTTTTTTACGCTCGCCCGTGGGAACCTCAGAATGGAAGAACGCAAAAAGTGATTATTACATTTCAAAAAGGATTGAATACGGCTCCGCCTGTGTTAGAGCAATAATAAAACTTAAATACTCTCTCCAAGAAATCAACCCTCACCCTAGCCCTCTCCCAGCTTGGGAGAGGGGATTTTCTTTTTAAATGAATCTTTCCTACAGCCCTCTCTCCCTCAGGGAGAGAGTTAGAGAGAGGGGGATTTCTCTTAAGTTGATGATGTCATTAGAGTGTGTTCATTAAACTGAGTCATAACTCACAGGCACGCCGTCATCTCGAACGCAGTGAGAGATCTCTACATCTTGTTTTGTGCAAGCATCGGAGATCTCTCACTGCGTTCGAGATGACGTGGCATGCCACAGCTTGATGAAGGCTCTCTGTCATTACGCCTTGCGTCGAAAGGGCAAATACCGTGCTTCCCAGAACCGATCATTAATCAGCTTAACCAGATTTTCATTCTGATTGGTCTGTGCCAGTCCTTCCTCGATCGCTGCCTTCGCAACGCTTACAGCAATTTGCCTTGCAACCAGTTGCGCGTCATTCAATGAAGGCAGCAGCGGCAGAAAGCTGTCTTTACGGCTAGGTGAAAACTCACTTAAGGTTTTTGCAGCAGCCCAAATCATTTTTTTGGAAAGACGAGTTGCCTGTACAGTTAATATGCCCAATCCAATGCCTGGAAATACGAGTGCATTGTTGCATTGCGCGATATCAATCAGGCGATTTTGATATTCTACCGCAGGAAAAGAAGTGCCGGTAGCGACTAGTGCACGTCCCTGGCTCCACTGCAAAATATCGGCGGGTTGCGCTTCGCATTTTTCATCGGGATTGGATAAGGGGAAAATAACTGGGCGATCACAGGCTTGCGACATCGTTTCAATGATATCCTGTGAAAAAGCGCCTGGCTGTGCAGAGCAGCCGATGAGAATGGTTGGTTGTACATGGCGCACAGTATCCGTTAATGATGGATTTGAACCATTTAAGGACCAGGATTGGATTTCACTGCGCAAGCGTGCATAAGGCTGTTGGGCTTCAGTAAGATCCGCATCATCCTTTATCAGTAAGCCCTGGCGGTCTATCAGCCAAAAGCGCTGGTAAGCTTCTTCTTCACTCAAACCTTGCTGGATCAGAGCATCAACGATCTGATCGCTTATACCTGTGCCTGCTGAGCCTGCTCCAAATACTACAATTCTGTGTTCGGATAGTTTCTGCCCGCTGACATCGGAGGCTGCCAGTAAAGCCGCCAGAGTAACCGCACCCGTCCCCTGAATATCGTCATTAAAAGTACAAAGTTCATCCTGAAACCGTTCCAGAATCCGTCTGGCATTGCCGCGTCCAAAATCTTCCCAATGTAAAAATGCGTTTGGAAAATGCTTATGCACCGTTTTAACAAAGGCATTAATGAAGTGATCATAGTCCGCAGCGGGAATGCGTGGATGGCGACAGCCTAAATAAAATGGGTCATTCAGCAGTTCCTGATTATTGGTTCCCACATCAAGAAACACCGGCAGGGTACGGCTGGGATCGATTCCTCCGCACAGGGTATAAACCATCAGTTTAGCGACCGGAATATCCATACCCCCAATTCCCTGATCCCCAATGCCGAGAACGCCTTCGCCATCGGTTACGACAATTAAGTCAATTTCAGGATTGGAGCGATTATTAAAAATTTCATCCAGTTGGTTTTTGTCCGAATGTGCAATGTACAAGCCTCGTGGCTGGCGATACTCATGGCTAAAACGCTTGACGGCAGTGCCTACAATCGGGGTATAGATCGTAGGGAGCATTTCCCCGAGATGCCTGCTTAATAATTTATAAAAAAGGGTTTGATTTTTGTCATGCAGATTATTCAGATAGATATTTTGCTGGAGCCGGGTTTGATAACTTGAATACTGCAAATAGGCGCGCTTGACCTGTTCGTCCAGGGTTTCTACTCGATGCGGCAGTTTCCCCAATAAACCAAAGGCACGACGTTCCTCCTGAGTAAAGGCGGTTCCCTTGTTTAATTGCGGCAGAGTCAGTAAAGCTTTACCTGTGATAGACGTTTCAATATATATTTCATCGGTTTGTTTATCGCGAACAACACTAAAATCCAGCATAAATAGAATCTGATGATTAGAAAGCTGACAACGATACCCAATTGCTGGCATTTATTCAATGAACAAAATAGCAATTAATGGATATTCTGAGCAAGATTTGGATGGTGAAGCTATTCCTGGCAATATAAACAACATCGTGGCATAAGTATTTGACTAATGATAACATGCAGGTTTTCAGTATTTTGTGAAGAGGTTGGGATGATAAAACATTTTGTCTGGGGGATGGCCGTTCTTCTCTCAACAAGCTGCTCTGCCCGAGACGAAAATTATTATCGACTAAACCCAGAGAAGGTTGAGCAGGCTTTAAAAAACTGTCCGGCGGCAAGCCCCGGCAAAATCAGCTGTAATGAGCTGAAAGCTTTGTCTGCCCGCCAAAATCAACTGGCTTATGAGCTACAATTAAGTCCACAGGGTTTTGGGCAGCGAATTTTGTCCTTGCAAATGAAGCTGGCCGGACAAAAACTGGAGCTGAAAGAAAGCGCCAATCAGACTGAGTTACGGGAAATCATTGATCAGAATGAGCGGCAGCTGGCTGAATATCTGGCAATCGTAAAATGGTTAGAGTCTCCTGAGAGTTGATGAATGAGAATATTAGTGAGTAATGATGATGGTGTTTCTGCGCCTGGTATAAGAGCTTTGGCAAATGAAATGTCTACATTAGGCGAGGTCAGTGTGGTCGCTCCTGATCGCAATCGCAGCGGTGCCAGCAATTCCTTAACCCTGACTCGTCCGTTACGGATAAGACAGATGGATAATGGCTATTATAGTGTCGATGGGACACCGACTGACTGTGTGCATCTGGCTCTTACAGGATTTCTCGAACCAACGGTCGATTTGGTTGTTTCCGGTATTAATGATGGCGCAAATCTGGGTGATGATATTCTGTATTCAGGAACAGTGGCCGCTGCTATGGAGGGCCGATACCTTGGTTTGCCGGCTATCGCGTTTTCTATGGCGGGTGAAAACATTCAGCATTATGATTCTGCGGCAAATATTGCAAAGCAGCTTGTTTTGAACATGCACACTAATATGCTGCCTTCGCAAACGATTTTAAATGTAAATATCCCCGATTTACCCTTAAATCAAATTAAAGGATTTGAGGTGACGCGTTTAGGTACACGCCATTGTGCTGAACCTACGATTACCGAGCTCGATCCCCGAGGCCGACCGATTTATTGGGTAGGACCCTCAGGCTCTCAGGCCGATGCTGGGCCGGGAACAGATTTTTATGCAATCGCAAGGCAATACGTTTCAATTACTCCCTTGCATCTTGACATGACCCACTATAAGGTTTTTGATCAATTATCAACATGGGTGGATAAGTTAAATTGGGAATAATGAAAATCTTCAGTTTTCTGTATGATAAAACGGTGCAGTGGTCCGGTCATGCGCATGCGCCTTATTATCTGGCAGGTGTATCTTTTGCGGAATCTTCTTTTTTCCCTATCCCGCCTGATGTCATGCTTATTAGTATGGGCCTGGCAAATCCCAGACGTTCCTGGCAATATGCTTTTATCACTACGCTTTTTTCGGTGCTTGGTGGAATTTTTGGCTATTTGATTGGTTATTTTTTTATCGAAGCGATACTACCCTGGATTGAAAGCTCTTCCTGGAGTGATAATTACCATTTGATTCAGCAATGGTTTACTCAGCATGGTATTCTGGTTATTTTTATAGCGGGTTTTTCACCCATTCCCTATAAATTGTTTACGATTGCGGCAGGTGCTATGAGCATGGCTTTTTTACCCTTTGTTTTTGCTTCGGTTCTGGGAAGAGGGCTGCGATTTTTTCTGGTTTCAGGCATTATGTATTTTTATGGTCATAAGCTTCATAATAATTTGCGGCAATATGTCGATATAATTGGCTGGAGTGTGCTGGCCCTGTTAGTATTGATCCTTTTAATAATGAAATTTGTTGCATGAGACAGACTATGCCTGCTTTATTTCTCCTGCTGTTAATTTCTTTTTTATCCGGTTGTGCGGTAAATCCGCGGCCGGTACCTGTTGAGGATATTCGTTCCCGGTGGGAGCTTAGCCATAAAACCATCCATGTAGTTCAGCCCGGCGACACCTTGTACGCAATAGCTTTTCGTTACGACCGGGATGTGCGTCAGCTGGCAGCCTATAATCATCTACGTATTCCATATTCTGTTCGCGTAGGTCAAACCATCCGTTTAAGCCCTAACGCACAAATCAGGACAGGCAGCAGCGTCAAAGCTGCTCCACAACACTATGAAAAACCCTTTAAAACGGCAAAAACGCCACAATATATTCAAAAGAAGCCAAATTCTGCCGTTGTTCCTCAACCTGCTCCCGCTCAGTACGTCGGTGGTCAATGGAGATGGCCCGCTCCAGGTCGTGTGGTTACCACATTTAATCCTGCGCAGGGAAAAAAAGGCATAGATATTGCTGGTAGTAAAGGGGCGGCAGTGTATGCTGCGGCAGATGGAGTCGTTGCTTATTCCGGGAATGGCCTCTCTGGTTATGGTAATTTAATTATCATAAAGCACAATGGCCAGTTTTTAACTGCCTATGCCAATAATTTAAAAAATAAGGTACAAGAGGGGCAAAAGGTTAAAGCGGGACAGATTATTGCCGAAATGGGAATTATAGACAGGCAGTTTTGGGGCGTTCATTTTGAAATTAGAAAATCAGGTCAACCTGTAAATCCAATGCTGTATTTGCAAAAAAGATAATACTGACCTAATTTATATAATTCAGTGGCTAATTTCAAATGAGACTGTGTTTTTTCAGGCTGATATAAACACAAAAGGTGACAATCATGCAAGCCGAAGATGAATCAATAAAAGAACCAGAGATCGCAGAGACTGAATGGGAAGATCCTGTCGAGGAAGATTCATTGCTGTTGGAAGAGGAAACCTTGGCTACTGAGGATAACGAGCCTGATTTTACTGATGAAGAAATTTTCCCTACCTACCAGCGAGGCAGACAGACCTCCAAGGCAATGGATGCTACTCAACTCTATTTAAGTGAAATAGGTTTCTCGCCATTACTTTCCGCCGAGGAAGAGGTTCATTATGCTCGTCTGGCATTGAAAGGGGATGTTGCAGCGCGTAAAAAAATGATCGAATCCAATCTTCGTCTGGTGGTTAAAATTTCCAGACGCTATCTTAACCGTGGACTGCCTTTACTGGATTTAATTGAAGAGGGAAATCTGGGGTTAATGAAGTCAGTTGAAAAATTTGATCCGGACAGAGGGTTTCGATTTTCAACCTATGCTACCTGGTGGATTAGACAAACGATTGAACGAGCAATTATGAACCAGACTCGAACGATTCGTTTACCAATTCATGTGGTTAAAGAACTAAATGTTTACTTACGAGCAGCCAGACAACTGACGCAAAAGCTCGATCATGAGCCCTCTGCGGAAGAAATTGCCGAGATGGTGGACAAGCCTCTTGAGGATGTTGAAAAATTACTGGGATTAAATGATAAAGTTGCATCAGTAGATACACCTATCGGCTATGACGATAATAAATCCTTGCTTGATACAATCGCTGATGAGAATAGTGTGAATCCAGCTGAATTGCTTACTGATGAAAATCTGCGAGCTCACATTGAATCCTTACTGGATAAGCTAACAGATAATCAGCAGCAGGTCATTGCCCGACGCTTTGGTCTTCGTGGGTTTGAAAAAGCGACGCTCGAAGATGTAGGTAAGGAGATCGATCTTACTCGTGAACGGGTTCGTCAAATCCAGGTGGAGGCTTTGAAAACCCTGAGAGGATTATTGGAAAAAGTGGGGTTAACTCAAGAGGATCTTTTTTAACTATACCCAAGCAACTTTAAAATGCTAGGTTTTAGGCGACTTGATTTTTTTGTCCAGGATTTTTTTAAAAGCGAGTAATAGCCAGCTCTATTGCGAGTTTTTAAAAAAATCCTGGCCGAAAAAAGCAATAGACCAAAAATAGCATTTTGAAGTTGCTTGGGTATATACTGTATTTAGGAAGATCCGCATGCAGGTAAAGTATCATGATAAGGGATTTAAATTGGTTCCAGGAAGGCCCTTTGCCTGCGGATACTATTTATGGCAGCTATGATCCTAAACTGGTTGTTCTTTCATATATTATCGCTGTTCTGGCTTCTTATGTCGCCCTTGATTTCGCAGGGCGGCTAAGAGCAGAAAAAAATTCACGCGACAAAATATACTGGCTTCTGGGTGGGGCTTTTGCAATGGGAGCTGGTATATGGTCCATGCATTTCATCGGTATGCTTTCGTTTATTATGCCGATGGCAATGGGATACGATGTCTTCTGGACTGTTTTCTCCCTTCTCCTGGCCATCGCTGTCTCCTTCTTCGCCTTATTTATATTAAGATCGGACAATCATTCTGTTACAAATCTTATCGCCGGTGGGATTGTAATCGGTCTGGGAATTGCAGGCATGCATTATGCAGGCATGGAAGGAATGCGGGTACATGTTCAAATCCATTACATAATGACCACGTTTTTTCTCTCCATACTGATTGCTATTCTGGCCTCAGAAGCGGCACTTTGGCTTGCTCTGGAAAGTAATCGAGGATCATCGCGAAAGCAGTTTTATACTAAAATGCTAAGTGCTTTAGTGATGGGGATCGCGATCTGCGGTATGCATTATACAGGCATGGCGGCAGCCGTATTTACGCCTCTGGCAGCCCATGGCCCGCACATTGAAACAGTTAATCAGGATTTGCTTGCTTTTTTTGTAGCAGGTATTACTGGTCTTATCATAAGTCTTGCCCTGATGGTTTCTACTTATTATAAACAGATGATTAAAGTCGTGCAGAATGAGCGGGAGTTTGTAGACGCTATTCTGAATAACCTTGATGACGGAATCATTGCCTGTAATACGAGCGGGATTATTACTGTTTACAATAAAGCCCTGAAAAAAAATTACCAGCACAGCTCACACGTTGCCGGCTTAAAACTGTCTGATTACTTACATTTTGAATCATTAGATAATCAAAGAATTAATGACAATCAGTCGCCCTTGATTCGTGCTCTGCGCGGAGAAAAGATTCATGGTATGGAGTTATTAATACAATTTAACAATGGTGAGCGTCGAAATGTTGTGGTAGATGGCCAGGCGATAAAGAGCGCCGATGATTCTACAATGGGGGCGGTGATTGCTATTCATGATATTACTGATTTAAAAGAAACAGAAAAAATGAAAAGAGAATTTGTTTCAGTGGTCAGCCATGAGTTACGAACCCCCCTCACATCCATCCGGGGGGCGCTCGGTTTGCTTTTAGGGGGAGCTGTAGGCAGTTTTACGGAAAAAGCGCAACGCCTGCTTGATATCGCCAATAAAAATTGTGAGCGTTTGTTATTATTAATCAATGATATTCTGGATATGGAAAAAATCCAGGCCGGTAAAATGGATTTCAAAATAACAAAAATAAATCTATCCAATCTAATCATGGATTCGATTCAAGCGATTAAAATGTATGGTGAAAAATACAATGTGTCAGTTCGCTTTGAAAAATCACTGCCAGATATTGTCGTGCAGGTTGACCCGGATCGTTTGATGCAGGTTATCGCCAATTTATTATCCAACGCCATTAAGTTTTCACCATCAGGAAGTGAAGTCACAATTTCTATGAAACAGCAGGGAAATCAGGTGCGGGTGATCATTACGGATTTCGGCTCAGGGATCCCACCGGAATTTCAACCGCGTATTTTCCAACAATTCAGTCAGGCCGATTCTTCTTCAACCCGCGGAAAAGGTGGAACCGGATTAGGGCTAAGTATAAGTAAAGCAATTATTGACAAGATGGGCGGTCATATTAATTTCACAAGTCAGCCCGGAGTAGGCAGCCAATTTTATTTTGATTTGACTACATGTCCTGAAGCACAGGAAGAAACGGCACCGCCAATTATTAATCAAAGTCGAGATAGATTTTTAATCTGTGAAGACGATCCGGATCAGTCCAAATTTCTCGCGCTATTAATGGAAGGGGCCGGGTTTGCTGTGGATATTGTGGATTCAGTGGCTGAGGCAAAAAAATTTCTGAACACCACAAAGTACAAGGCCATTTTGCTGGATCTCATTTTACCTGATCAGGATGGCATCAGCTTTATCAGAGAATTACGAAACTCTGAAAAAACAAGAGATCTGCCTGTAATCGTACTTTCCGTTATTGCTGAAACGGGGCATTCCATTATTAACGGTGATGCAATTTCAGTGGTTGACTGGTTAGACAAGCCTATTAATTTTGACAAGTTATTATTATCTATTGGGAAAATCAAAGAAAAAAATAAAGACCGGATCCCGCTTATTTTACATGTGGAAGATGATATCGACATGCAGAAAGTTGTTCGTACTGTGTTGGAAACAGAAGCAAACTTAGCTTCTGTCTCCACATTGCATGAAGCGAAAGAAGTCTTGGAAAAGCAGCAGTTTGATCTGGTTATTCTTGATTTGCTTTTACCGGATGGCAGCGGTACTCAGCTTCTGCCTGTATTGGCCGAGAAGAAATTCCCGGTGATTGTTTATTCAAATACGGAACTGGATCAGGAGTATTCCAAGTATGTAGTTGATGCTTTGGTTAAAGCAAAAACAACGAATGATGATCTTTTAAACAAGATTAAGCATTTGTTTAGTGAACAGGAGGGAGGTCATTATGCCTGATAGGGAGTTGTCGAGCATTCTGTATGCGGAGGATGAGGCGGATATTCGTGAGATTGCTCAGGTTGCACTCGAGGATTTGGGAAATTTCAAAGTCATTTTTTGCCATGATGGGTATGAGGTCATTGAAGCGGCAAAAGGCATTATTCCCGATCTTATTTTATTAGATGTGATGATGCCAGGAATGGATGGCCCGTCTGCGCTAATTGAATTGAGGAAATTACCGAGATACACAGATATTCCCGCTATATTTATGACCGCAAAAATACAGTCGGAAGAGGTTGAACAGTATAAATCGCTAGGCGCTGTAGACGTCATTGCCAAGCCATTTGATCCGATGACCTTAGCCAGCGATATAAGAGCGATCTGGGATCAATTATGAAAGCTGAGGTTAAGGAAAAACTCCAGGCTTTATATACTGAATATGCCAGGAGCTTGCCAGATAAGCTACAGTCTATAAAGGCTGAGTGGTTAAACCTTAAAGCGCATTGGGATAGGAAAAAATTTCAGGATTTTCATAGAACGCTGCACAGCCTTTGTGGTTCTGCAGGCACTTATGGTTATGACTCGCTTTCAAAAGCTTCAAGAAAGATTGAAATTTTATTAAAATCAAAAACCGGTCAGGAATTTCTTTCCAGGGAAGAAATGGATGAAATCTCTTTTCTTGTTGACAACTTAGAGGCTTCATTCAAACCAGCTCAATCACAAACTACCATTTCTGAAGATTTTTTTACAAGCAATGGAAAAATTTTACTGGTAGATAATGATAAGCGATTCATTCAGGAGTTAAATAGTAATTTGCAAGAGTCAGGTTATCAGGTTCATGTTATTTCCTGCGAGGAAAATATTAGAGAAGCTTTTTTTGAGATCTCTCCAGCAGCATTAATTGTAGATGTCGAAAAAATCAGCCGATCGACAGCAGATTTCTTATTTGAAATTTATAATAAAGAAAAGCTATCAACTCCATTGTTCTGTATGGCCTATAGTGCCGATATTCTCACCAGGCTGAAAGCGATTCGTCTGGGTAGCAGTGCCTTTTTCCAAAAACCAATGGAATCCATTTATCTGACTCGGAAACTTGACCAGTTCTGTGCAAGCATGCCTGGTGAGCCTTACCGGGTGTTGATAATTGACGACTCCCTGTCGCTGGCTGAATATTACGCGCTTATTCTTAAAGAAGCCGGCCTTATTGCGAGATACATTACGAATCCTTTACTTCTGATTGAAACGCTTGAGGATTTTCAACCTGATTTACTGCTAATGGATCTGTATATGCCAGAATGTTCTGGCCTTGAGCTGGCAATTGTACTTCGACAAGAACCCCAGTATACAAGGCTGCCGATTATATTTCTGTCAACTGAAGACGACAGATTAAAACAATTATCAGCCTTAAATCTTGGTGGAGATGATTTTCTTGTGAAACCAATTGTTCCCCAGCATTTAATCAAAACCGTATTCTCCAGAGCAAAGCGAGCCGAGATTTTAAACTCATTCATGACCAAGGACAGCCTAAGCGGATTGTATAATCATACTAATATTTTACAGCGCCTTGACCTGGAAATAGCTCGTGCAAGCAGACAAAATGAGCAGCTGTCTTTTATCATGGTTGACATTGACCACTTCAAATTGATCAATGATAACTATGGTCATCCTACTGGCGATAATGTAATTAGAAAAATTTCTTCCATGCTTTTACTGTGTTTTCGGAAGACAGACATTATTGGACGATACGGGGGAGAGGAATTTGCCGTAGTGATGCCCAATACTAGCCCCGAGGACGCTTTTCGGGTGATAGAAAATTTTCGGATTAAATTTTCAAGGTTCAGTTTCCAATGCAATGGACAAAGCTTTTCAGTCACCATTAGTGCCGGTTTATCCAGCTTTCCAGCTATTCACGACGTAAGCAGCCTCGTCTCCGCTGCAGATCAGGCTTTGTACGAGGCTAAAAATCATGGACGAAATCAGGTTATAATTGCTGACTGTGGCATTTAATCAGCGATCGATGCTGCGAACGGGAAAATTCTTCCAGCAATCCGTGTAATCCTTTTGTCTGGATGAATGCCGCATTGCCGCTTCGCTGACCCGCCATATCTCACGCGTCTCAAACATAAATGCCAGGGTATTTTCATAACGTACCGGCTTAAGATCCGCAGAAACCGCCTGCGCATAGCTTTCAATATCTGGACCGTGACCACTCATACAATTATGAATGCTGACGCCACCCGGTAAAAAGCCAGATTTTTTCGCATCATACTCTCCCTGAATCAGGCCCATTAATTCATTCATAATATTGCGATGAAAATAGGGGGGGCGAAAACTGTGCTCTGCCACCATCCATCTCGGTGGAAAAATAACGAAGTCGAGATTAGCCACACCTGCTGTTTCACTTTCGGAGGTCAGAACAGTAAATATTGAGGGATCAGGATGATCAAAGCTCACCGTGTTAATAGTGTTAAACAGGGATAAATCGTAGCAATAGGGTGCCAGGTTGCCATGCCAGGCAACCACATTCAAAGGAGAAGTGTCACTTTGAGCTGCCCATAAGCGCTGCTGTGATTTACAAACCAGCGTAACTTCTCGGCTCAGCGATTCAAAAGCTGCCACTGGATAGAGAAAATGCCTGGGGTTGGCCAGGGAGTTAGCGCCAATGACTCCTAAAGGCGGGAGTGTAAGAGGAGATCCTGCATTTTCGCACAAATACCCGCTTGCTGATGCGCTATGTAATTCCACGCGAAATTTAACTCCTCTGGGAATTACAGCAATTTGTTCTGGTTTGATTTTCAGATGACCAAACTCGGTGAGCAAAGACAATTCGCCTTCATAAGGGACGAACAATAATTCACCGTCAAAATCGCTAAAATAACGATGTACCATCGATTGATTGCACTGATAAATATAAGCCCGGATTAGATTGCTTCCTGCAATAGGGAATAATCCATCGATAAAATCCACTGAATTCTGAGGTGAGGGCAATGGCGACCAGCGGTAGGGATTAGGGGCCTGATATTCGAGTAAATCATTAAACTGAGCGCCTTCATAGGGAACATAATCCTGCTGTTTAACCGACGGAGCTGTTTTATAAAGCCAGCTGTGCAAATTTGCTGCACGCGCTTTGGTAAATGCAGAGCCGCTCAATTGCTCAGCATAAAGCCCATAAGCGCATTCCTGGGGAGAGTTCTGATTTTTGGGTAGTGCCCCTGCTATCGCTTCTGTCTGATGATGATTGCCAAATCCGGACAAATACACCGCAATTCTCCCTGAAGTTAGTTATTTTCTAGAATATCTCGATCGATTCTGCCTGTCGAGAACATAATTCTATCGGCAGAACCTCTATTCCGGAATCGGCTTGAATGCTATAATTTTTTCAATTTTTTTAGCATTGAGGTGTGTTGTGGCCGGTCATAGCAAATGGGCGAATATTAAATTCAGAAAAGGTGTTCAAGATGCCAAACGAGGTAAAATTTTTACCAAATTAATCCGTGAAATTACGGTTTCTGCTCGGATGGGCGGGGGAGACGAGTCTTCCAACCCGCGTTTGAGAGATGCGGTGATTAAGGCACTGAAAGCCAACATGAAGCGGGATACAATTGATAATGCCATTAAGCGCGGCGCCGGCGGCCTTGACGGTGACAATATGGTGCAAATGCGTTACGAAGGCTATGGTCCGGGTGGTGTGGCAATTTTGGTTGATTGTCTGTCGGACAATAAAAATCGTACCGTATCAGAGGTCCGCCATGCGTTTACCAAGAATGGTGGAAATCTTGGAACTGATGGTTCTGTTGCTTATTTATTCAATAATCAGGGTGAGATTTTATTAGCTGCTGGTCAATCAGAAGATGCTGCTATGGAAGCTGCCATTGAAGCAGGGGCTGAGGATGTTTCCACAGAGGAAGGGCAGGTTGAAGTGATTACCGCTTCAGAAAACTATCATGCAGTACTGAATGCTCTGCAGAATGCTGGTTTTGAAGTTGAGCAATCCAGTTTGACTATGCGTGCGCAGACAATGATTCCTGTCGATAAAGAGACTGCAGAAACCTTAATTAAGCTTATTGACATGCTTGAAGATCTTGATGATGTGCAGGATGTCTATAGCAATGCTCAATTGCCGGACTCATTGTTTGAATGACCGTTATTCTAGGGATTGATCCCGGTTCAAGGGTTACCGGATATGGAATTGTCAGAGAAGAAAAGCGCAAGCTGGTTTATGTGGACAGTGGCTGCATTAGAACATCCGATGCTGAATTAAGCCAGAGATTGCTGGAAATCTTTAATGGCATATGCCTTTTAATGGATAATTATACACCTGATGAAGTGGCTATTGAGCAGGTGTTCATGCATCAAAACCCTAATTCTGCTCTAAAACTGGGGCATGCCCGAGGCGTGGCTATGGTGGCCGCGGCTTCACATCGCGTTAAGATCAGTGAGTATTCTCCCAGAGAAGTCAAGCAGGCCATTGCGGGTTATGGCGCTGCGGAAAAAGAGCAGGTTAAGCGAATGGTGGTCAGTTTATTAATGTTAAATAAAGCGCCACAAAGTGATGCGGCTGATGCGCTTGCTATAGCAATTTGTCATTGCCATAACCGGCGTACGCTCAAGGCATTGGCTTTAAGTTAATTGTTTTCTTGAGTTTTGACTGTGAAGGCTGAGATGCTGATCGTTAATATAAAAAATCAGGAGTTATGCTTATGATTGGTTGGTTACAGGGAACGATTATCGATAAAACGCATCCCGGGCGCTTTGTAGTGAACGTCAACGGCGTTGGCTATGATGTAGAAACGTCACTTAATACATTTTTCCAACTGGAGGCTTCTGGCGGTCAAATTGCTTTGCATATTCATACCATTGTCCGCGAGGATGCTTTCCTGCTGTTTGGTTTTGCCGATAAACTGGAGCGTTCACTATTCCGTGCCCTGATTAAAGTAAACGGAGTGGGGCCAAAGTTGGCAATTAATATACTTTCCAGTATTGCCCCCACTGAGTTCATTCAGACGATAATACAGCAAAATGCGGTCTTTTTAACCAAACTCCCTGGAATAGGTAAAAAGACAGCGGAGCGTTTAATCATTGAAATGAAAGACAGCATTGAACAACTGATGGTTTCGGAATCTCTTGAAGTGCCTAAACGGGAGCAAATTGTTAGTCATCGCGAACAAGACGAAGCGATTCGCGCCCTGGAGGCTTTGGGCTACAAGTTGCAGGAAGCGACAAAAGTAGTTTCTCGGCTGGATGACGGAACTAAAAACTGCGAACAATTAATCCGACAGGCACTGAAAGAATTGGCAGGTCGAGCCGTATTCGGCTGATAGAGGTGACCTGGCATGACACAGTTTGATGAACACTCTCGGCTGATACAAATGGACTAACTTGAAGGAAAAAGGACTCTGACGATTAACCCGGTACCTTCTTTAGGCGACTCCAGCTCGACTCTGGCGCCATGAAGGTCACAGATTTGTCTGACTATAGCCAGGCCAAGGCCGCTGCCCGGGCTTTTATTTCCAAGGACTCGGAAAAAGCGCTCAAAGACACGGCTTTGTAATTCTTCCGGGATACCGGGACCATTATCGGATACTTCAAAAATAAGCTGACTTTCTTTTTGAAACACCCGAACGATAACCTTGCCATTTTCCTTGCAATAGCGAATTGCATTATCAACCAGATTACGAATTAAAATTCCTATGGCTGTAGAATTGCCTTCCAAAACCGGCAAATTGTCATCATGCTCAAACTCAAGCTCAATTTGCTTTTCTAATGCGCTGGGAGCGAGCATGGCCATGATTTCGCGAGCGACTTTAATCAGGTTAACTTCATCCACATCATTAATGCCTGTGGAACCTGGAACCAGTTTGCTCATGGTTAAGAGCTGCTGGACAATATGAGTACTGCGATTGACGCTGGCTATGAGTTTATGCAATGCCTGATTTTTTTCATCAATATTGCTAGTATTTAATGCGACTTGCGCCTGAGCTTTTAAAGCAGCCAGAGGAGTACGCAACTCATGAGCTGCATCAGCGGCAAATCGTTTTTCGCGCTCAAAACCTTCCTGCAGACGATAAAATAGTTTATTTAATTCATCAATTACCGGCTTAATTTCTTCCGGTACCTCCTGAAGATCTACTGGCTCCAGATGGGTTGGGGCTCTATTTGCGACCTCTTGGGCAACTCTATCCAGGCTATCCAGCCCGCGTCCGATAATAATCCATATTAACAGGCCTGACAGCGGAAAGGTCAGCAGCATGATATACAGATCGTCCTGAGCGATGCGGTGTCCCAGTTCGTTGCGTGTGTCGTAACGTTCTGCAAGTACGGTGCGGATTCCGGCTTTATCATTATAAGTAGTGAAAACCCGCCATTTCTGATTCGATAAAAATCGATCGCTAAATCCATCTATTTCTGAGGTCAGGGGAATTTTGGGAGCCGTTGGTGAGTGCAGTAATAATTTACCGCCATTAGTCCATACCTGAAAATTAAACTTGTCCATGTAATTTTTAGGCGGTAAATCATTTAAAAAACGGCGCTGATAATAATTCTCGATTTTCTCTGGAATGACCTCCAAAGCATCCTGAATCTTTGCTAAAGGACGCTGGTGCAGATCGTCTCCTAAAAGCGCCTGATAGGAAAGCGCGGATACTGCCATGAGTGTATCGAGATGCTCCTGGATATCTTTCTGGTCGAGATAATAGTTACCAATAGCAGTCAGGGTTGTTGTTATGGTAATTGCCAACAACAAATTGATTAATAGAAACTTGCGTATTGATGATTTCACAATAGCTAACTACTCTCGCTTTTATCAGTCTTTTCGGCCATGTAACCTACGCCGCGTATAGTTCGGATAAAGTTTGCATTGAGTTTTTTGCGAAGATTGTGGATATGTACTTCGAGTGCATTGCTATCCACATCCTCGTCCCAGCCATATATACTTTGCATTAATTGCTCTCGGGAAAGAACCTGCCCGCTGTTTTCCAGCAGTTTTTGTAAAAGAGCAAATTCACGCCGTGGTACATTGACCATGACATCATCCACATAAACAGAGTGAGCTGCGGGATCAAGTGTAATATTACGGTATAGAAGCAGCGCGTCAGCTCGTCCCTGCGAACGCCTGACCAAGGCTCTTACTCTGGCGCTCAGCTCATTTAAGTCAAAGGGTTTGATTAAATAATCATCGGCCCCGGTATCCAGGCCTTTCACCTTGTCTTCTACCGAGTCTCTGGCTGTTAATATAATTACTGGTGTGGCATTGCCGTCGTTGCGTAGGGATTGCAGGAACCCCAGTCCCGAGAGTTTGGGTAATCCCAGGTCAAGAATGATTAACTCAAAGGACTCTGATTTCAAAGCAGCGCGAGCCGCTTCACCGTCTTTTAGCCAGTCAACCACATAACCAAATTGGGTAAGCCCTGCCTTAACCGCATCTCCAAGCAGTTCATCATCTTCTACCAATAGTAATCGCATTACAACTCCTTTATTCAAGGCAGACTCTTTCCTGAGTCACCGGAGGGTTGATCACTTACTTCTTTATCTAACAAATGCCTGGTCAGATAAAGTGCCTGAAGAAATACAAAAACCAGAGTTAAGCCTGCACCGCCAAATAATTTGAAGTTTACCCATACATCCGTACTGTAAAAATATGCAACATACAGGTTGATTGCGCCCATTATCGTGAAAAAAAAGAACCAGGCGTAATTGAGACGATACCAAATTTTAATTGGGAGTTGAACATTATTTTCCATCATACGCTGAATAAGCGGCTTGCTGGTTACGTAAGGAGAAAACAGAAAGGCCAGGGCAGTCAACCAATAAATTCCGGTAGGCTTCCATTTTATAAACCAGGGATTATGGAAAATCAAAGTGGCACCGCCAAGAACCGTTATTATAGCAAAGCTTATAACGTGCATTTTTTCAAAGCGTTGATGCCTGAGACGGTAAATAAAAACCTGCAATAAGGAGGCCACCATAGCTATTGCGGTCGCTGTGTAAATACCAAATAGCTTATAGCCAATAAAAAACAGAACAATAGGAAAAAAATCAAACAATAATTTCATAGTATTTATATGAGTTTACATAGTCTTAAGTATAACACACGATTTAAAATCAACTTGCAAGTTTTAAACATAGTATTTCGTTGTTATTTCTCGATACGAACAGAGCTTGACAGTATTAAATGCCTGGTAACTCTCAAACCGTCTCACGTCATCCTGAACGCAGTGAAGGATCTCCTGAATCTGGCTCCGTTCTAAGCAGTTTGAGATCCTTCGCTACGCTCTGGATGACGTACCTGGGAAGTTTCAATGCTTATACTGAAAAAAACAGCGATAATTCAATCAAATCGTTCCAACGTCATCCTGAACGCAGTGAAGGATCTCCTGAATCTGGCTCCGTTCCAAGCAGTTTGAGATCCTTCGCTACGCTCTGGATGACGTACCTGGG
>NZ_CAAAJH010000026.1:0-22340 GCF_900640215.1 Legionella genomosp. 1 | reverse complement strand
AGATCTCTCACTGCGTTCGAGATGACGGCGTGCCTGTGAGTAATGACATAATTTCTGGGTCGCTGCCATTAGTTAAGCTCCATTGTATATTGAGGCTGCCATCCCCGCGAAGGCGTTGGCGCGTGTGAATGACCAAAATAAGAGAGTGTGCATCAAACTGTGTCACGTCATCTCGAACGCAGTGAGAGATCTCCGGATGCGGCACAAACCAGGATTTGGAAGATCTCTCACTGCGTTCGAGATGACGGCGTGCCTGTGAGTAATGACATAATTTCTGGGTCGCTGCCATTAGTTAAGCTCCATTGTATATTTAGGCTGTCATCCCCGCGAAGGCGTTGGCGCGCGTGAATGACCAAAATAAGAGATTGTGCATCAAACTGTGTCACGTCATCTCGAACGCAGTGAGAGATCTCCGGATGCGGCACAAACCAGGATTTGGAAGATCTCTCACTGCGTTCGAGATGACGGCATGCTTGTGAGTAATGACATAGTTTAATGAACACTCTCTAACTTAATGGACAGGCTGCCCAGGATTGTCACTATTCAATCTTTATTTTTAATAGTTCATCTACTATCTGCGGGTTAGACAGAGTCGAAATATCCCCCAAATCGCTAATGGATGTCGCTTTGCCAGCGGCAATCAGTCGAAGGATGCGGCGCATGATTTTTCCGGATCGCGTTTTAGGCAAATCAGTAACCCATTGAATATTTTCTGGTTTGGCAATGGCGCCAATTTCGTCAATCACTAAATTAATTAAAGCCTGTTTTAATGGGCTATTCGCTTGATAACCTGTCTTCAAACTGACAAAGGCTAGTACGCCCTCTCCTTTAATAGGATGGGGAATGCCCACAACAGCGGCTTCGGCAACTGCAGGATGTAACACCAGCGCACTTTCAATTTCAGCAGTTCCAAGGCGATGGCCAGAAACATTCAATACATCGTCAATTCTTCCCAAAAGCCAGAAGTTGCCTTCTTCGTCTCGTCTGGCGCCGTCTCCAGTAATATAGTAATCGCCTCTGAAATAGGTCTTGCGGTAGCGCTCATGATCGCCCTGAATAGTTCTCGCCATTGCCGGCCAGGGGAATTTAATAGCCAGTGCGCCCTGTGCGGGTCCAACCAGTTCTTCGTCCTCATCATTGAGCAGGATAGGGAAAATGCCTGGCATAGGCTGGGAGGCAGAACCCGCTTTCTGGTGCTGATAGGGTGGTTGTTCGCTTATCATGATAGCGCCTGTTTCAGTTTGCCACCAGGTGTCTACTATCGGACAACATTCGGCGCCGACCTGCTGATAGTACCACTCCCATACTTCCGGGTTAATCGGTTCACCCACTGTACCTAACAGCCGCAACGATGTTCTTGAGCTGTCATTTAGCCATTCATCGCCAGCCCGTTTAAGAGCTCTTAAGGCGGTAGGCGCGGTATAGAATACATTAACCTTATATTTATCGATAATCTTCCAGCAGCGTGATGGATTAGGCCAATTGGGGATGCCCGCATACATCAGTGTGGTGGTGCCATTTCCCAAAGGGCCATAAACGACATAGCTGTGGCCGGTAATCCAGCCGACATCAGCAGTACACCAGAAGACATCCTCTTCCCTGCATCCAAAAACCAGTTGGTGACTATAAGTAGTCTGGACAATATAGCCGCCACAGGAATGTACTAGTCCTTTGGGTTGTCCGGTGCTTCCGGAGGTATAAAGAATAAACAGCGGATCCTCAGCATCCATCCATTCCGGCGGGCAATCATTACTAACCTGCTCACGCAACTCATCCCAGTAAAAATTAACAGCGGGGTTAAAATCAATTGCGCGATGGGTAGAGCAGATAATCAGGGTTTTCAATGCCAGGTTTGCACTGGCTTCATCTGCCTGCTCTTTTAACGCATAAAATTTACCGCCACGCTGATAGCCATTAGCGGTAATCAGTAATTTACAAGCCGCAGCCTGAATTCTTTGTCGCAGAGCATGGGCGGAAAATCCTGCAAAGACGACAGTATGGATTGCTCCAATGCGAGCACAGGCAAGCATAGCAATGGCCGCTTCCGGTATCATCGGTAAATAAATAGCGACCGTATCACCTTTATGAATGCCCAGCTTCTTCAAGGCATTTGCCATACGGCAGACTTCCTCATGCAAGTCGGAAAAGCTTAAAGTCCGTTGCTCATGTTCTTCATCACCCTCCCAGATAATTGCGGGTTTTTCAGCACGGTGGGGCAAATGCCGGTCCACGCAATTGAAACATACATTTAATTTGCCATCGACAAACCATTGGGTAAATCCCTGACTGAAGCCCCCCTGCATCACTGCTTTCCAGGGGGCATACCAGCTGATTTGCTTATTAGCGACAGAAGCCCAAAAATTGAGAGCGCCTGAATGACTGTTCATAGAAAAAACCTTATACGTTCAATGCCTTGATAATGGCAGAAAAATCAAGCTCACTAAATCCGGCTTCGCTAAACTGCTGGTAGAGCAAGGTGGCTCTTCCGGTAACTGGAGTATGAACTCCAGTCATGGTGGCAGCCTTTTGACTCAGCATTAAATCTTTCAACATCATGGCCACTGTAAACCCGGGATGGTAATCACTATTGGCGGGGACATCTGGTATCACATCCGGCACCGGCATATATTTTGAAGTGACCCAGCATTGGCCGGACGAGGAATTAACCACTTCATGGAGTTTTTCAGCCGACAAGCCCAATGCCTGAGCGAGAGTGAAGGCTTCTGAAACCGCAATCATGGTGGCACCAAGAATCATATTATTGCAGATTTTTGCTGCCTGACCGCTTCCCGCCTTTCCAGCATAAATAATCCGTTTTCCCATGCTGTTCAGCACGGTTTTGGCTTTATCCAGAGCATATTCCCTGCCGCCCACCATGAATGTCAGCGTACCCGCTTTAGCGCCGGCAACGCCGCCAGAGACTGGCGCGTCCAGAGACAGAAGTTGTTTATCAGCAGCCAGCTGATGGAGCTTCCTGCTGGTTTGTACATCAATCGATGAGCAGTCGATATGAATGGCGTGTCTGGCTGTCGCATACAGACCATCTTCACCCTGGCAAACCTGTTCGACCTGCGAGCCGGATTGCAGCATAGTAATAATCACTTCATTATCTCTGGCGGTATCATGAAGTTTTTTGGCCGCATAACCCCCCGCTTCCACCAGGGCGTCAAGAGCGCTTGCCTGTAAATCAAAGCCAGTCACGTCATGACCTGCTTTTACCAGATTAATAGCCATTGGCAATCCCATATGGCCTAATCCAACAAATCCAATTTTTGCCATGTGGCCTCTCCTTATTCTCTTTGCTATTAATCGTGAGTCGGCATTACAAACGCATTCTGCTTCAAATGGGTTAAAGGCCATTTGCTGGTCACCGTTTTGCGGTGAGTATAAAAATGAATACTTTCCAGAGCATGCATATTGGTATTGCCAAAAGAAGAATGCTTCCAGCCGCCAAAAGGATGATTAACAATGGGAACAGGAATCGGAATATTAACCCCGACCATGCCCACCTGAACTTCCTGACTGTATCTTCGGGCGGTATAGCCATCACGGGTAAATATGGCGGTACCATTACCATATTGATTACGGTTAACCAGGGCCAGAGCTTCATCAAAGCTTTGCACGCGAAGTACAATGAGCACCGGGCCAAAAATTTCTTTCTGATAAATACTCATGGATTCAGTGACATGATCAAATAAGGTCGGTCCGACAAAAAATCCCTGAGGATGCTGTGGATGAGTAAATGAGCGTCCGTCTATCAAGAGTCTGGCGCCTTCTTCAATACCATTGGAAATAGCCTCAACAACACGTTCTTTATGGGCTTTACTAATCAGAGGTCCCATATCGCAGCCTGCCACATCTCCGGCGTCCACTTTAATTGCTTTAATCAGTGGATTTATTTCATTAATGAAGCGATCAGCGGTCTCATCACCTACAGCAACTACAGCGGAAATAGCCATACAGCGTTCTCCGGCTGAACCATAGGCTGCTCCTGTGACTGCCTGGGCTGCCTGGGCGAAGTCCGCGTCTGGCATAATAACGCAGTGATTCTTGGCACCGCCGAAGGTATGCGCGCGCTTGCCATGTGCACAGGCTTCTGTATAGATATATTCGGCGACTGGAGTAGAAGCGACTGCAGTGAATGCTTTGATTTTGGGATGGCGAAGCAGATAGTCCACGGTATCCTTATTACCCTGAATGCAATTGGCCACTCCCGGAGGCAGACCGGCATCGTCAAGTAATTCCAGAAGTCGAAGTGGGGCCGAGGGATCTTGCTCTGAGGGTTTTAATAAAAAAGTATTTCCGCAGGCAATCGCCGGGATCATCATCCATACGGGAACCATAACCGGAAAATTGAAAGGTGAAACACCGGCGCAGATTCCCAGCGGCTGATAGAGAGTATGGCTATCAATTCCTGTGCTAACCTCAGCGGAAAACTGACCTTGCAAATGGCTGACAAGCCCGCAGTGAAACTCAACTACCTCAATGGCCCGGGCAATAGAACCCTTCGCATCATCGATAGTTTTGCCATGCTCGCGATTAACGATCGCAGCTAATTCATTCTGATTTTTTTCCAGCAGCTCGCGGAATTTGAAAAAAACGCGGGCTCGTTTGAGCGGCGGTGTTTCAGCCCAGGCGCTGCCTGCTTTCTCAGCAGCGGAAATGGCCTGTTCACAGATCTGTTCGCCCGCAAAATGGACTTCAGCAATGATTTCGCCGAGAGCTGGATTATAAACCTGATGCGTGTTTTTACTGTCATTAATGGTTATTTTGCCATTAATAAAATGCCCAATGGAAGTTTCCATCTTTTCACTCCTGTTGAAGAAAGGGCCGGCTTTCTTATCAAAATTCGCTAAATGTAGACAAAGTTGCCTGATAATAGCGCTTGTTGTCCTGAGGCTGAGCGCTTCGGGTTTCAATGATTTTGACCTGATCATGATCCTTGCCTGACTTGGCGAGCGCCTGGGCAATGGCTTCTTCCAAACTACTTTCTGAGTAGCCGGTGTAATCTCTTGTATTGAGGAGGGTCATCCTTTAACCTTTCTTTGATGAAAACAAGCATCTTAACATGAAAGAAATGACTTGAAAAATCGTCCTTTTTTTTGGAAAAATGAAGGGCAAACAATTTTCTATTTGAAAATACTAACAAAAAATTGTTAAGTTTGGCTTTTTAATCAATAATAAAATGACCTAAGCATGCAAGGATCGATGCAAAATGCCAAAAACAATCTTGAGGGTTGAAAAAGGACTCGTTCTGACTTCAGAAATGAAGCAAAATCTGAAATCTCAGCTTAAATTGGATAGTCTTGACGATTTAGTGATTAAGGAACACGAAAAGACACCTGATTTAAAAGAAATTTATCAACGCCGGATGGATATTCTGGCAGAGGCTTTTGAGTTTATTTACCAGTCAATTACCCCTTCAAGTTGCATGCCTGAAGAACTTAGGAAATATCTGGAATTTTGTAAACAGAGTAATCAGCTGCCCGAGCTGGGCGACCAGGATAAATATCAGGAAGTATTAGCCAGTTTCACAGGCATGCTGGTGAACTCACTGATTGACAATTGGAATTGGCCCTATCGTGTCAGGGATGCAGTGAGTTTACTCAATCGGGCTGAGCAATATGTCATCATGCAGAAAGGGCGTAACAACTTAGCCTCGCTCAGTAAAATATCTCAATTCAGTGAAGGTTTTATTCTGAACTGGGAGAATACATTACCCGCCTGCTCCAAAGAAACCATCGATGATCTTGCAAAGATTAAGAAGACCTATCTTTCTGACTTACCCAAGTGGCTCGATACACTTCCCTATTATCAGCAGGTGTTTTTTCTCACCTCTCCTGAGGAATGCCAGACTGCCACCCAGCTTAACAGTGAAAATAATGCGATAATCGCCTGGTGGCGCAAGATAACGGACGCCAAGGCGCTCAGCAATGCCGATTATCTGGCAATTATTGATGGCTCTGTCAAAAACCAGCCGAAGTGGTTTCAGGCAATATCAGAGAATCGCCGGCAGTTAATTCGGGTATTATTGATTTCTGAAGGAAACAGTTTTGAACGGGTTGAGGGCAAGCTTCATGAGCTTGGCAAAAGCCTTCGTGAGAATTTTACCAAGACTACGGATGAATACATTAAAACCATTCGTGACCTGCCAAGCTGGTTCGTGTACCTCCCCCTTGCCGAACAGAAACTGTTAAAAGCGGCCCTTGATAAAAGTGAACGAATTGAAGATGTGGTGCATTTTTTGCCGAGCCGGTTAAGAAGCATTCCGGGTTTGGCTAATCTGGCTGAACATAATTGCGCAATGCTTTATGCGGACTGCAGCGAAAAAAAGAAGTTTACTCCCAGGCTGCGTAGCAGCCATCTGGCCTCTCGTGATGTGAAGTCACAGCCCAAGCCTATCGGTGAATCGCATGCTCTTCTTAATTTTAAACGAGTCCTTGAACTTGTTGAGCAGCGTTATCAGAAAACTACAGTGTTTCTTCAGACTTTAATCAGCCCTGTGATGGGTGCCTCATTAGTTGGGGTGCCGGATCAGTATCTCGATGGCATGCGTAAATGGGTTATTGCCAATGCCCCGAAAGACAAGTTTAGGATACTTACTAAAAACCATGCGCTGAATATGGCAAAACGGCTGCTTTATACGGTAGCAGATGATCCAAACTGTCTGGAGTTACTCAATGCTGCGAAGTCAGTATTTCCCAAAACCTCGGCTTTGGAGAAATTAATTGAGGCTTACCAGAAAACCCTGGAGTCTGGTCCATTCACAACCAATTTTCGGGACTATACTGGTAGAGAACTGACCCTAAGTTCCTATGAACATTTATTGGCTGATTTTATCAACGCAGCCAGTTATGGATCATGTGTCAGCGGTAAGGACAGGAAAGCATTGGAAATTATTCATACCGATGCAATGCAGATTTACTATGAACTTTATGGTGAATGGCCTCAATTTAATGAGTTCGGAGTAAAGCGAGACAACTTTGTGGATATAGTTTCTGATCTTTATGTTGATCGGCATGCTCATGAATTTGCTGATGAAAACGCGCCGGGAACCGAAGGCATTAAAACACCCGCGAATTACTTTCCCAGAGATATTGCACAGGCAATTGAAGAGAAGATGAAACCTTTTGAAAATTCCCTGCTTTGCGATGATAAAAATGCCACGAATAACGAAGTTAAAAAAATAGCTGCCTTTAAGCAGGCGCATCCTTCTCAGGTATCAGAAGGACATAAAAAAGGCTTGATATTTAATGGTTTATCCAAGTGTATTATGGCCGCGCAACGACTGGACAACCAGCAAACCGTTGATTTACTGGAATCAATAAAGATATTAACAGGTGAAACGGCTTTCTGGAAAGACAAGCGCTATGTGTTTGGCAAGAGTATTCCTTTTTGGAATAAAAC
The DNA here is from genome assembly GCF_900640215.1 of Legionella genomosp. 1. Taxonomy (NCBI): domain Bacteria; kingdom Pseudomonadati; phylum Pseudomonadota; class Gammaproteobacteria; order Legionellales; family Legionellaceae; genus Legionella; species Legionella genomosp. 1. The sequence goes on along the minus strand of NZ_CAAAJH010000026.1, from coordinate 14,933 downwards.
GTCCTACGTCGATGCTATGCCTGGCGGTATTGATTTTATGAAGAAGGCAACTAGCCGGCAGGATGATTCCACTAGAATTCTAGCGGAGATTTATTATATTTTGGGAAGCCGCTCATCTGACTATCGTGATAAAGATACTAAGGAAGTTTATGAAGCCATTCTTAAACTGAGAGACTCAGCTCCTCCAGGTGAGAAATATAGTGCGGCCATGAAAACGCTTAAGGAAAAGAGAGACCTGGCCTTTGCGAAGAATGCAGCAATCCCCTTAATGGATGAAGCTGTGGGCGGTGTGGATATTGCGGCCCAAATGAACTGAGGGAGAGCAAGGGGATTGAATTAAAACGCCTAGAAGTCTAACAGGTTTTCCAGTCCGTAGATCATCTGGTCCAACTGAATAACCTTTCGACATGACAGCAGCAAACCTGGCATAAAAGAGCTGCGATCAAGGCTGTCATGAACTATAGACAGGGTTTCTCCCTGACTGCCAAACAGGACTTGCTGGCGGGCCAGAATTCCGGGCAGGCGGATAGAATGAATGGGGATCCCTTCATGCTGACCGCCGCGAGCTCCGAGAATGGATTCCTGTGCGAGCGTTTCTTCTGGCGGAATTTGACGGCTTTGAGCAATCATTTCAGCGGTCTTAATGGCAGTGCCGGACGGCGCATCAAATTTCTGCGGATGATGCGCTTCAATAATTTCCACATTCTGGAAAAATTTAGCAGCTAGTGCTGCAAAATGCATCATCATTACTGCGGCGATTGAGAAATTAGGGGCGATGATGCCGCCGAGTTTTAAGTTGGCGCAAGTTGCTTTTAATTCTTCCACTTGGGCAGGTAATAAGCCGGAGGTGCCGATCACTGGGTGGGCGCCGCCATTAATAATGGTCATGGCGTTTTTAAAGGCAGAGTCGGCACGGGTTAGGTCCACTACAACAGATGCCTGTGTTTCAGCAATCGTTCTTTCCAGATTATCCTCACGTCCAAGACCTCCAACCAATTGGAATTCCTCCTGGGTCTGGAGTGTCTCGCAGGCAAGACGTCCCATTTTGCCTGAGGCACCATTTACAATTACCCGTATGGTCATTTACTCTCCTTCAACTTTGTCATTTCCGCGCAGGCGGAAATCTATTTTGATTTGGCATAGTGTTTTGTTTGAGATGGGTTTCCGCCTGCGCGGAAATGACTGGTTTGAGTAGCCAGATATCCCTGACCTAGTCCGCCTCCATCTCTGCCTTTTTAGCCTTGCGTGCCTTCTTAACCCGTTTTTTCTCTTTATAATTTTCCCGCACGACTCTTAATGCCCACATACTGGCGGGGAGCCAGCCAAAGAGAGTGGCTTGCATCACCAATGCGACAATAGCACCCCCCGGGTTATCATAAATTAATAATACCAGCCAGGGAAAAAATAGCGCTAGAAGAGACATTAACCATTTCATGGATGATAATCCTAACTTTGGTGCCAAGGTTTCATGAAAATCCAGTAACAAACTGCCTGGTCCGCGGCATACCGCGAATTAACTTCCCTACGTGCCGCGGCTTGTCGAGGGCATCGAGCTCAAACCGCAGTAAGCAGCGAAATCATTCAGCATCTAAAAAGCTGTTATTTAAGAGTATTATATACCGGGGGATTGTATTTGGCGATGCGGCCTATACTTCAAAGGAACAGTCAAGCACCTCCAGGTCAAAATATAATTGAAGAATAAGAAATATTATTGTTCATGAAGTACATATTTTGTTTAGTTAAAATTTACTTTTATTTTTTTGTTTTGTAGAATGGCTGCCTTTCCTCGCGATTACATCAACGACTGTTGATTGGCCGAGGTTTATTTTCAATTCTCTAATCATTATCCACTCAAGGTATCAGAATGAGAAGACAAGAGCTTCATCCACGAACAGCGGTGATTAATAAATCACAGAAAAATCAGTCAAAAAAATCACGCAATCAGGCTCTGATATGGCTTTGCGAACAGTTTCCCCAGGCATTTGATAACACGCAGCGTATCCGCCCGTTAAAGAACGGGATTATGGAGGATATACTCGTTTATGCAGACAAAGCGGCAGAAGATGGAATCTCACGCAGCAAATTACGTGAAGCGGTAGTCATTTTTACCCGTCGTCTTGATTATCTGGCCTGTCTCAAGGCACGTGAAATGCGGGTTGATTTACAAGGCAATGCCACAAGTCAGGTAAGCGAAGACGAAGCGGAGCGAGCCGCGGCAAAGATCAAGAAACGGGTTGAAAAAAGCGTTCGCAATGCAAGAAAATTACAAACGATAAAACCAGTGATTACATCAGCAGCCCGCATTGAGCCATCAAAATCCACGAATAATCATTACACGCATTATTCTTCCAGCTATGATTATAACCAGCCTGGTGAGCGTAACTATCCCTCTCCAGCACAGCAGTCAGGCAAATCCGCTGCCGATATTATTGTCAAACATAAAACTGCCAAGCAATATGATCCTGATGCAGTCGCCAGATTAAAGGAAAAGTTGGGTATTTCAAGGAAGGAAGAACAGAAAGAGGCGATTGACTAAGGCATCTGATTTTCACAAGAAGAGGTCGTCACCATGAAGTTATCGGTTTCAGGAAACACAGGAGAGTCTGCGGGGAAGATTAAAATTACGCTCACAGAAGATTCTGCTTCTTTTGTGAGATATCAGGGAACTGTGGAGACTTCTTCTTCCGGGCAACAGCGTATCAACGGGCTTATCTCTAAAAAAGACAGTCTTGAAGTATCGGCGCGGGGTGGTAATGGCGTTGATGGAAAGATAGGAGCTGACGGTAAAAAAGGAGCTGACGGTGCCTGGGGAAGTGATGCGACCTGTTATCTGCCCGCTGAAAGAGGCCAGGATGGTAAGAGAGGCGAGGATGGTGAAAAGGGAACAAATGGCGGTCCTGCTGGAAATGGAGGAGAGGTTGAGATTTGCGTGAATGATCCTGCTGATCTGTCATTATTCTCCCTGGTCGGCGATACAGATGTTCGCGCTGGAATGCCTGGTCGAGCGGGAAGGCATGGTCGAGGCGGCAAGGGGGGCAAGGGCGGTAAGGGTGGAAGATACCTTGATGACCCTGGAAACTATCACTACCACCGTCACCACCACCATCACCCTCATCAGGATTTTGAGCCCTATAATCCCCTGCCCTTTATTGATAGCCATGCTCCAGACGGTAAAGACGGCCCCGATGGTTACACCCCAACAGAAATTTTATACCCAGGTGCTCCGGGTATTGACGGCAGCGTCAGGTATCACATTCTCTCTCAGGGAATCATTCAATCAACACATACAGCCCCCTATCAACTGAAAATAACTAATCCGCGATACTGGACAGGTCAGCAACATGGTCTGTTTGAACCGGGTGATACAGTGCAAGTGGTTTACGACATTCACAATCAGTCAATCAGTATGCCTTCCCCAGTAGAGTTGATGCCTGTTAATGTTGATCTCTCTGTGCGAAGCATTTTCCAGCAAACTGGAGCAGGACAAGTGCGGGGAGATATTCCTGCCGGTGGTCGTGCTGACAATCAGTCAGCTCCCCTGACTTTGAAAATCAGGGAACCGCTTATTATAAAAGGGGAATGTAGTGAACCCTATGCTGAAACCACCCATCTTCGTGTTCAACTGATGAATACCAGGCTTGCACGTCCTTACGCTGAGTCGGACATATCACCGATTAGGGTCTGTTATCCCGTTCAATTGTTGCCCAGAAAGAAATTTTATACCGTCGCTATTGGTGAGCCTTTGGATTTGGAGCTAGAGGTTAGAAATATCTCGACAAAAGCCTTGGGCCGTAAGGAAGGACGAGATGTTTTTCTGCAGATTGTAGATGAAGATGAAAGCAATTCTGTCGTTCTCAACGGAAAGGCAGTCGAAACTCTGGGCCCTGATCAAACAGAGAAACTGCAGGCCAGGGTTGTACTTGATGAGCGCTTCGCTTTTGGCTCAAGGCGTGAATATAAAGCCAATTTACAGCTAAAGCCTATCGATAGAAATAAATCCATGTCACTGATTCAGCAACAGGTTTTTACTGTGCAGGTCACCCCCAAATACCAGCATTCAGAGAGTGGTTTTACGCTGGTAATTAATGCTGAAACCTCTCCTGAAGCAGTGCAGTTCTGGATGAAGCAATTGACAAGCATTGCCCAAAAGCCAGTCGCTGTATGGAATACTTCCTATTATGGGCAATTTCCGCTGGAGTCAGAAGCCGGCTCGCTTCTGGCAGACAATGCACATGGAACCCTGATTGTCCTGGATAATGAATTTACAGGCCCTGACAGTAAGCTTATTAGAAACAGTGAGTTCATCCGAAAAGATAACCTGCTGCACGCGGCACAGGTTTATGATACTTCAATAGTTATTGTCGGCGACAACAAAAAACTTCCAGAATCTTTTAAAACAAAAGAAACAGGTTTATTGTGGGCAGAACCTGAAGAAAATTATTATTCGCTGGATTCACTGGTTGATGCTCTATTACGAGAAACGCCTAAAACCATTAGTCATGCCCGACTAACGCTTCCTACTGAGACGTTCTTTTCAAAAAGCAGTCCGCAGCAAGTACTCGATCGAGTAGCTGAAAAATTAAAACAATGCTTTCCGCATCGTAATTATCATTTCAGTGTAGAACGAGTTGCTAACAGCTCGAAGGTTGTGATTGAAATAAGACGTCTGGCTGATGAATTAAATGCCGGGGTTAAATCAATAAAACTTAGCCCTGGTGAGATGCAAGATCCTGCCAGAGCAGGGGCTGTAAATCCGCAGGGAATTATCAATGTCTTGTCTTTCACCCAGAAGCTTGATTTATTTATGAGAAGCACCAATCCTTATCACCAGCAGTTAACTCAGGCGATTATTTCAGATCTTCTGGCAGAACAGAGACTGGTGCGGCAAACGCAAAACTATGGTTCCTGGTGGAGTGTTTTAACTGGCCGCTATCGGCATAATTTTCAGATGGAACTAAAACAATTGCGTCAGTTAGTGTCGACTCTCAATACAATGGTGCAGCAAGGGTCATTTTATAATACGGAAGTCTGGGCCCCAAAGGTCATTCAGGTGCTGGCTCAAATGCAGTATCATGCCCAGCAACAGACTTCGTTCTGGAGTCGTCTTGCTGATTTTTTTGTAACTCAGACCAATGAGGAAATAAATCGTAGCACCAGAGCGCTTTGCAGTGAAGCATTAGCTTCTTATGGACAGCTCACCCAAAAGTCAGTTACCGAGTTAGCGCCAACACTCGACAATCACATCGCTCGTTTAGGATTTGAAGATAAACTCAGGGAAGAAATAGGCAGCTTACAACGTGCCATTCGCCGAGGCGGCTGTTTTTTTAATGAAACGCATAGCCGAAAAGAATTGTTTGCTGTTCAGAAATTATTGTCAGTTTGTCTGCAGGAGAGTAAGAGCTCTGAGCTTCAGGAACATCTGGTGATATTGCAAAAAGGGCGCTTCAAAGACTGCTATACGGAATTCAAAAAATTATATCCTGAATATCAGGAAACAGAAATTAAGCACCATGGGTCTTATGCTTTTGTATAGACAAAAAGAAAAACCTTGAATGCTTTACTGCTCGAGACTGCGGTAATAAGCCACGAGCAGCAAAGCGATTTCAAAGTTTTAAATAGTTACAGGAACAGCTTCGGATTTCTGAGGTTTTCAGAGTTATTTATTTTTAGAGCTGCCGCTTTTACCGCCTTTAGACTTCAAAGAGCCCTGGCTTTTGCCTTGACCGCCGTGGGAGTGTTCACCGCCTTTTTTACGATCTGCCTGAGTCAGGTTAGAACCTCGTCCACCGCCATGATTTTGAGTAGCCATAATTAACTCTCCTTGTTATATTTTGTTAGAAATAAATACCACTGAGCATAAAAAAAGCTCACTAATTAAAAGTAGACCATCTGCCGGGGATGTCAAATTCCATACAGCCTGTTTCTCCGTTGCTTTTTAAGCGAAACGGCTGAGAGAACTGTATTGTTTAACCTAAATCTGCAACAATGAGGTTTTAAAAAGTTCAATGAGTGTATGAATTTAATTAGACTGTTTTTATGCCTGTTTGCAGCCAAACTGCAGGCATTTTCCTGCCATCAACCGCAAATCATCAAGCAAAAACCAATACAATTTGATCACAAGCGAGTGGAGCTTACCCGGCTATATCAATTCACTCATTACGGAATCGATTCCTCCTCTATTGAGATCGAGCCCAAAATGATTGTTCTTCATTGGACCTGTTTGCCAAGTCTTGAGCTCGCTATGCGCGTATTTAATCCCCCGGCTTTACCTGCCAACTCCCCTCGCAGGAGTGAAATTCCGGATGACTTGAATGTATCCAGCCATTATCTGGTGGATCGTGATGGCAGTATTTATCAGCTCATGCCTGATAATTTAATGGCCAGACATGTAATTGGGCTGAATCATTACGCTATTGGCATTGAAAATGTCGGCGGAGTTGATGGCAAGGATGATTTAACAGAGCAACAAGCAGAGGCGAATGCATTTCTGGTTTGCTATTTAAAAAACAAGTATCCGCAAATCGAGCATGTGATTGGGCATCATGAATATCTTGAGTATAAACATAGCCCGCTTTGGCTGGAGAAAGATCCGGAATATGAGCGCTCAAAAACCGATCCTGGCCCAGACTTCGTGAACCGGGTGCAGACTTTGGCTCAGAAGGATCGAAAAAATTCCTCTGTCATTTCCGCGAAGGAGTTGTGGCGTAAATAAAAATGCGTGCACAAAACTGTCTTTGCGAGCGTTAGCGAAGCAATCCCGCTTCTTGCTTTGTTCAAATTTCGATCTGGATTGCTTCACTTCGTTCGCAAAGACGAGGTTAATTGCTTGGTTCTCTTCACACAACAAGGTGTCTTTGCGAAGGCGGAAATCCATTGATGAGTTTCACAGAGCTCATGATGAAGTGAATTCAAGCTTGCGCCGGAATGACTTAGTTTGAGACCAACATTGAATTAGCAAATTCGATTAAATTATTTCATTGCTGTGTAAAATTTACCTATTTTGTGTATAATAGCTTCTTTTGTAGATTTGAGAAGGAGAACGCATGCCAATCGTTATGCGCAAGATATCCAAAACCTGGTTGGCTGAGAATGCTGTGTTATTAAGTTTCGACAATCTTTCTTTTAATGATATTAAAAAATATGTAAAAGATAATAAAAATCAGTCAATCGCCTGTGGAGAGCATGCAGGGGAATTAGGTGTGGAAGCTCCAGAGCCATTGCCCTTTATCATTTCAAAACATTCTGATAATCAGGACTCCTTATCTTTGACCCCATTAGAATCTGGGAGAGTCTACTATAGTAACTGTTCACTAGAGGATAGTTCCGGACCGATCCATTTCTGGCAATTCATACCCGATGCAGAGAAAACTGACAGACCTGCTCATCCATCTAAACCGGTGGAGAGTTTGCTGTTTTTCTCAAGGGAGGACTGCTTAGTGTTTCAAGGAATGTATTCAAAAAAACAATCCTCATCATTCTTCGGAAGTTTGGTTAAGTCAAAAAAACCAGAGGAGCCCGTTGAGCCGGTCAAAAAGTTTTTAGAGTCTAAATTTTTTACAAAACCGAAATTTTATTTGCCTATATCTACTGAACAATTACCTCTCTTTAAAGATGAAGTAAAAAAGAGTAAGTTCAGGTTTACTTACGAGCTGGTTTACCTTAACGGTATTTATGCAGATGGAAAGCAACCCGCACAACGTTCCAATGGTTCCCATTGGCTGATGATAGTGATTAGTGCCAGGCTCACCTTTAATCAGTTGTCTGAGATGCTGCCCAAGACGGTCAAGAGCAGTTGTGATCTCCTGGAAAAAACCAGCCAGCCTGAATCCCATATCTGGTATATATCAATCCGTAATCTGGATCGGTTCAATCGCGAATGCATCAGAAATGGGTGGAATCAGGATGAGCAGTATACGCTGAAGTCAGGGTTTGGTAAGAAATGCAGGTTAATAGAAATAACATTTGCTAATAATCTGTCGGAGGCTGAGCTTAAGTTGCTGCTTCCGAATACTTATCAAAAAAGGATTAAAGATGTGACTGATTTTCACATCGGGGAATCTCATGATGATAAAGAGATGTCCTGCAGTTCATCCAGCAGTTCGTCAATGAGTAATAAATGATGTACTTAGGTAGAGCCCTTGGCCCATAGCCGTCAGGCTAAGAAGTAATGTAACCCTAATTGCCATTAAGTTAAGCTCAATTGTATATTAAACTGTCATCCCCGCGAAAGGCGGGGATCCATCTCTGAGCTAGCCGCAATGCCGACTGATGAATAGATTCCCGCCTTTCGCGGGAATGACAGAAGTCCTTCACTTAATGGCAGTGACCCTAACCCTCTCCCCCTGCTGCGCTTAGCCTGACGGCTGTAGGCCCTGGGCCCAACAATAAAAAGCAAAAATTGTTTCCTTTTTACACCCCCTCTATTGTTTATATGTGCGCAAATGGGATAAAATAAGCGCACTTTTGTTGTAGAGTTGTCGCATATGTCCAATATCAATAAAGCAGTCCATTACGCAAATTTCCATTATTATTCCAAGCCTTTAAGCGTTGTGAACTTACGGAAACTACAAATTCCTTACCCTGTATCTTTAAAAAAGATACAGCATAAACGAGACGATGTTGCCATTCAAAAGGAAGCAGGCACTTTTGAAACCTATATTCGACTATCGCATGGTATGCCCCACGCTTCGGCCGCCATGGAGTCGATTACTCAAATTGATCAAATCTACACAAAATATGATGCCGACTATGACAGCTCCATGCTGGAAATTTGTGAGAAACTTGGCTTGGGTAATAATATTGCCCTGCTTCTCGAAATGGTTCAGATTGCGACTTTGTTCCATGATACCGGCCGTCTCGGTGATGGTATGGACCTCTGGGATGAAGATAGTGGGAATCATTGTGAAAAATATTTAAGGGAAATATACCTGAAAAGTCCGGAGTTTAAGAAACTTTCCGGTGAACAAAAAGCCAAACTGGCCAAACTATTTGGAGATGCTGTTCGCTATAAAGATAATCATGCCACCTTCATCGACCTGCATGCGGCAATACATCCAGAAGTGGATTACATTCGCCAGCTGATTAATATGGCGGACACGCTTGAAGTTATCCGGACTCGTGATGACTTCAATCCCTCTCGCCTCCCGATTGCAAAGCGGGTTTCTTCGGAGGTAATGGTCAAAAATATCATTCCTGAGTTAGTCATCCCGCATCGTGACAAGATCATAGAAGAAGGCCGTTTATCACGAAAGGGACGTATCGTATATCCAGGCTTTGATGATAGCCAGTATATACCGAAACCTGGTTATAATGATCAGAAGATCGCTGCATCTTATTTTAAAAAAATGCAGCAATATGATGCGATAGTTTTAAAAATTAATGAAACCAACATTGATGAGTTAATCAGCAGAACATTGCAGGGTATCAAGGATTATATAAAGGATTATCAAAATCATAGTGGTTTTCAGTTTGCACATGATGGCTTTTTCAGCGCCCGGTACCATGGAAAACTGGGTGTAAATAGAGCATTATTTTATCAACGCTTATTTGAAAGCGGTGCCGTGAGTATGGGTACCAAAGTCCTGGCCTTGCATACGCTGTTGATAAACAGAGACGGTGGTCGTACGTTAAAGGATTATGTTTATCGCGGGATGAATCAGCGAAACAGTTATACGGTGATCGAGCAGCTTTGCACTCATCTAAGCAGCTATGGGCCCTATGACAGTGTTCAGGCCGCCAGTATTGCCGATTTTGCAAATGGAAAGTCAAAAATGGATCCGTTACCGCGATTAGAAGGCAGAAGAACTGGCCCGGAGTTTGGTTGAAAATGTCTTTTTTAGAGACAGTAGCTCTTGTAAACGATCAATAATTGCGCTAATCTAATTGAAAGAATTAGTTGGGCTTACACCGCTCAAACTATTACCCAGGAGGTCAGCTCTTGCAGGCCGTGAGCATGCTTCATCATATGAAGACGCCTAAAGCCTGTAACCAGACTTCCACCTGTACATAACAGGCCGGTGGTAAGCCCACTAATTCTCCCTTCTGAATACTCTGATTTACTTCAATAATAAAGAATTTGCCCATCAACGAGTGATGAGCAAAGGAAATATCAACGATAGCAGCGAAAAGCCCCGTGATCATTTACCCAGCAATCAGGTCTGCCAGGAACAGGTTTAGCCCAGGGACCAGGCTCATTAGGCACGCATCGACCCCAGTAATTCATATGATTACCGAAGCCGCAGCCTTGAGCTGCATTGGCACTGGAGGTATAACCTATACCGAGTGTCAAAAGCGCACCCAGTGCAAGGGGAGTTAAAACTTTAGAAATACTTAGAGATTGTATCTTCATAATGGATCCTTTTTTATAAAGTTTTTTCCACACAAGCTAAGTATAGTTTCAATTTTAAAAATTGTGAGTTAAGAATGAGCAAAGAGATGTGGGAATGCCAGGGTGTGCTTAAAAACACACCCTATAGCTCAAGCCATGTGTTTATAAAAATAATTAGGAAGAAACACATAAAAGGGAAGAAGTCTTACAAATAGATAAGCCATCGAGGGAAAGGCAAGCAAGGCAGTCAAAAAGCGAAGGCCGACTGGGGTGTGCTGAAACAATGCAAATAATATTAATGGGCTAATAAAAACCAGTAAAACCAGCAGACGTGCCAAACCCAGGCCTATTATTTTGCCATAGTGATTTTTGTACAAATGCAGATTGGTTTGTAAAATTGATTTAAATGATGTTGTCGGTGAAGAGGATGCGCTTGTTGCTGCTAATAAAAAAACCAACCAGGCTAAAATCCCCAGGAAAGGAGACAGCACAAAGCCAAGACAGGTGATTAGAGAGGCGCCAGTGAAGATCAGCACCGTTTTCCAGGTCATTTTTATACTCACAAAACCCGTATTTTCATTAATTGCTTCCCCATCAATATGCCTCATACATACCAGATTACAAGCATGAATAAACAGGCCGGCTACTGAATAAAACAGCAATAGCAAAAAGCCATGATATAGCTTGCTATCCATAAAATGATCGGAAAATAATCCTGCTTTGGCCATTAAGGCCGGAACAACAAATGCCAGAACCAGCACTGCAAGCGGGGTGAGCAATAAAAAACTGTATGGCCACCAGAGCGTTTTGCGACAATTCTCATAGGACTTCCAGGAATTATTTAAAAAGGCCCGAAATGTTTTGAGTTGAGACACGATATACACCGAATTTATAAAAAGGCTTATTATACGAGGAAATCAGTTAAAACAAACCAGCTTTGGTTTATGTTTCTTTCAAACAGTCAATTATCTTAAGCTGCGTCTCAAGCAGATGTGCATCGTTCCGGTATCGCTGCCTTGGCCAGAAAAAACCTTTTAATCCATCGCCTTTATTTCTGGGGACAATATGAATATGAAGATGAGGGATACTTTGACTCACTTTATTATTCGTAGCAATAAAGCTGCCACTGGCTTGCATGGCCTTGATTATGGCTTTGCTAAGCCTCTGTGTCAGTATAAATAATGGCTCAACCAGCGCGATTGGCAGTTCATCGAAATTGGCGATATGGGTTTTGGGAGAAAGCAGAATGTGTCCTGGAAAAAGAGGGTGGTGATCGAGAAAGGCGATAAATTGCTCATCTTCAAAGACTACATAGGCTTTCTCAATTCCTGCGACAATTAGATCGATAATACAATCAGCTGCTTTCATGGTATGGTTTTCCCAAATTGCCCGGAACAAAACCCAGGTAGCCGCCCAGGCAACTGGCCAATGCACCTGTTAAAAACAGAAAGAAAGTCTGAAAGCTGTTGATTCGCAGAATCTTTTTAGCTTTCTCTGTATCGGGGATGGCCGAAACTCCCTTATGCTCAGACTGTGTTTCGGTCACCATCGGCGAGTTGGCGCTTATTTTAATACCGACTAAGTTCGAGGTGAAATTAGCATGAAAGGCAGTATATTGGATAAGATTAGTAATCAGCATCACAGTGAAAAGTAACAGCAGACACCAGGCCAAAAAACCATGCACCATGCCCCATGTTTTTTTCAACAACAGCCCGGAGGATAATTTGCCGGCCAGCCATCCAGTAAAAAACATAGCGATAAAAGCGGAAAAACAAAATAGAGAATAGCCGGCAAATGAGAAGCGGGTACTCCCATCCTGAGCGATTGAAAAACTACTTAATCCAATGGCCAGGGCCAGAAGATTAAGTAAAAAATTCAAGCCGACTCCGCCAATTGCCCCTGCAAACAAAGCCGACCAGTTTAACTTGTTTTCCTTGCGATTATTTTTTGACATAGGTCATTGTTTCACTATCCACAGGATGAGAATTAACACGCCGCATAATGCCAATAGTCCATGCCCGAGTACCATTAGTTTCGAAGGAGGAACGCCCTTAATATCCTTCAGGAAAATATAAATACCGCCCATTGCAGCAAGAATAAAAATGGCAAGTGCCGCTAAAGGTAAAGAGTAGAAAAAGGCCAGTACGACAAAAAATAGAATACTGATTGCCCCCAGACTACCATGGGCAATGGCTACACCCTTAGGCGTTTCCCTATTGCTAAACACATAACTGGCGAGATATATGCCACCCAAAGCCGTTAAACAAAACAAAATGACTAATACTAGTTGCATGCTGCTTCCTTATTCTTCTTTAAAATTGGAGTTTACCGGGAGATTTTGCATTGCCGGGCCTTCCAGTACCTGCCCATCAGGGCTGAAACGGCTGCCGTGGCAAGGACAATCCCAGGTTTGTTCGCTATGGTTCCAGTCCACAATACATTTCATATGCGGGCACACGGCCGATACCACATGAAGTTGGTTATTGGCGTCACGTGACACAGCAAACTTGGCCCGATCCATCTCGATAATTTTTCCTTCACCCATTCGGATTTCTTTTACGAGAGGTTGTTTAATTTGCGGTAAGTCGCTTAAATATTGATTTAAAACATTCATGTTTTCCTTAAAAAAGCTTGGCAAACTGGCAAGACTTGCTTTGCGATCTGCCTTAAATAAATGGTTGAGCTCATTATCTTTGCCAATAATCAAATTAGCAAGAATCAATCCCGCCAAACTACCATAAATCAAACCATCAGCGAAATAACCAGTAGCCATTAATACAGTTTGTGTCTTCTTATTCGTAAAGCCGATATAGGGTATGGCGTCAGCTGATTGATAATGCTGTGCAGACCAGCGGTATGCCAGTTTGGCTTCAGGTTGGCTGGTGAGGAAATCTGACTCCAGTTCAATATAGTGTTTTTCGGGATTTTTTTCCTGCCCGGTTTTATGATGAGCGCCAGAAATCAAAACAATCTGCGGCCTGTTACCTTTATCACCGGAATGGGTAGATAACACATGATGGCTGTCAAAATTCCATAAATGCCCTTCTGGACATAAGGATTCTGGCATTTTAAAACCGCAGACATAACTTCGATAAGGGGCGGTAAAGGTTTGTATCGCATGCACTCCAATGGGTGTATGGGTGGCCAGAATAACTTTCTCCGCGCGAACTTGATTATGCGATGTATAAAGCACAGGATGCGGATCTTCCTCAATTGAAAGTACGCGGGTATTTTCAAAGATCATACAGCCTGCCTTTTGTAACTTATCCGCAAGTGCTCTGACATAGCGTAAAGGATTGAAGCGTGCCTGGTTTGGCATTACGATGGCCCTTTGAAAAGGGAAAGGGAATGGCAGCTCAGAAGCTTCTTCAAATCCAATACCCATTCTGCTGAACACCCCGACCTCATTATCAAGGATAGATTTCTTCGGCCCATTACTATAGCCATACCAGGGGCGGCGAGAAAAATTGCAGTCGAGTTGCTCATTATTGACGTTCGTTTCAATCAACTGAATAGCAGTTTGCCGAGCCTGAGCAACCGCTTTGGCAGTTTCGAGGTCAAAGTTTTTTTCTATCTGCTGATAAAGCGGCTGTACGGCGGTGTATAAATTACCTGTTGAGCGGCTAGTCGTATAGCCTCCTATTTGATCTGCTTCCAGGATAGCTACTTTTTTCCCAGCGTTAATCAAATAAAGGGCTGTTGTGATCCCTGTAATGCCGGCACCGACAATTGCAATTTCAACATCGAGATCCTGAGCTAAAGAGTTTGCAGGCTGCGAGCGCAACTCCAGCGCATTCCACATTGAGATTCCGTCCATGATACATCCTCCCTGACTGAATATTTCACAGTCCTTTATTTCACTATAGCATTGTGCGCTTAAAAATGAGTTAATAGCCGATTGCCCGAATACGATGCAAAGGAGATTCGTATGCTAGTTAAATTTGTCAGTGACGCCTATGAAAATATTGTGATGTTTGAAAAAGTAGCTAAGGAATTGATAAGCATGATGGGTCATTCCGGCGAAATACCCGGCGCCCTTACGGAAGAGCAGATTCCAGAAGCTTTGGCCATGTTACAATCTGCTCTTGAAAAACAGCGGCAGGCTCCCTCGAAACAGGGTTTCGATGATGAGGAAGAAGAAAAGCCGGTTAGCTTGTCAAATCGGGCATTTCCTTTGGTCAACATGTTGAAATCGGCTGCCCGGGAAAAAGCGGATGTGCTTTGGGACTATCAATAATCAACTAGACATTAGTAAATTCAGTTAGTTATCGCGGGATAGGGTTGGGGGCACTGCCCTTAAGTTAAGGAATTTGGTCCTTCCCGCGAAGGCGGAATCCATTCCTCAATTGGCATTATAGCTCGCTCAGAGATGGTTCCCCGCCTTCGCGGGCTGAGGAATCCCCTCATTTTTTATATAGTCAGCGGATGACTTAACAATTACTCAAACAGGTCTATTATCGTGTCGTTCCCGCGTAGGCGCTGAGGAATCCTGTCATTTAATTGAGCAGTTATGTTTTTAAGGTTTGCTCAATAAGGACGAGAAAAGAATTGAAGTGCATACGAATTCATGATCAAATTTGTTTACGAAGCAAAACCGACCGGAAAA
>NZ_CAAAJH010000025.1:0-27378 GCF_900640215.1 Legionella genomosp. 1 | reverse complement strand
CTGGTTGGCGCCTCGCGACAACCGGGTTTTCATGCTGCTCAAGTTACAAAACCCGGTTGTCGCGAGGCGCCAACCAGGCTACTCGCTGATGCATTTGTACTTCGCTATCTATTAATCGGAGAGCATAAATTTGATCTCATCAATCATTGCATTGGTTCTTGCCAGTAAATACTTGTCATTGGTGGCCATTGTTTTGACTAATTGCAATTTCCGTAAGGCATCGCGCTGACGTCCCTGTAATAACTGACACTGAGACTCAGTAAAATAGGCGTAAGCTTTTTTTCCGGAGGCAGACTGAGCCTGTGCCAGCTCCTCACAAAGCGGTAAATCTCTTTTAAAAACTCTTGACCCTTTAAGTAAAATGCCAGTAGCCCGGTTGGCGTCGCCAGCGGCAATCAATCCCTGGGCATGCGCCATCAGGGCAGCATAATTATCAGGGTAATTTCCCTGCAGCTCTTCGAGGCGTTTTAACGCGGCCGCGTATCGCTTGTTGCCTGTTTCAGCGCGAGCCATCGCAATCTGATAAAAAAGATTATCGTTGTCATTAGCCAGCAAACTTTGCAGGCGAGACTCTGCCTGCTGGTATTGATTCAGGTTAAGCAGGGCGAGTACATAGCCGTACTGGCAGGCGGTTACTGAATTATGGCGGTTACATTCTTTTTGATAGTAATCCATTAATTGGCGGTTATCTTTTGCAACCGAGGTGCGGATAAGTTCCTTGAATAAACGATAATCGAGATTATCCGGATATTGTTTTTTTGCCGATTGGGGAATCCGGTTTTCGGCTTCAGCAATCCTGTCTTCATCCAGTGGGTGGGTGCGTAAAATAGCAGGTACATTGGCAGTATAATAGTAACGCGAGCTTTCCTGCATTTTTTTGAAAAAATCAGCCATGCTTTGAGGGTTAAATCCTGCACGTATCAGCATATCAATGCCAATACGGTCTGCTTCTTTTTCGTTTGCACGTGTGAAATTTATATTATCCTGCGCAAAGCCTGTCAGTGAAGCCATCATGGCACCGCTGCCTAGTGTAGGATTCACTACGCCCAGAGCCGCTGCAGCCAGTAAACTCGCCAGCATGGGAATACGCATTTGTTTTTCATGTTCAATAAGGCGATATAAATGGTGCAGGCGGACGTGAGCTATTTCGTGTGCCATCACCGCGGCAAGCTCGCTTTCGCTTCTGGTGGAAAGAATCAGCTGTGTGTTGACCCCAATATAGCCTCCAGGTCCTGCAAAGGCGTTAATTTCGTTTGATTTAACAATAAAGAAGTAGGGGGTTGGAATTTTCGCAAATTTTGCCAGTCGTTTGCCGATATGATTAATATACTGACTGGCTAATGGATTTCGTTCAATACTTTCAGACTGATTTATCTGCTGTACGAATTCTTTCTCAAGTTCTTCCAGTTCCTGGGTTGAATAAGGAGTAAGTGGAGATGAGGAATGAATAGAAGGCGACAATAGCGCGACTGTTAATAGCACCAGACACCGGGAAACTAGGCCTAAGCTTTTGCCTGATTTTCCATTCATAAAGGATTTCTCGCTGTTAGAGGTCATCGTTTCAGTTTATACCTGATTGCAGTTTATAGGTACCCTGCGTTGAATTTACAGTATACTGTTATTCACAGACTACTAAAAAATAGAAGATCTTGATATCATGTTTAATTTTAACTCGTTGATTTAACCATGCACAATCAATTTATGCTCGCCGCTCTCGAACAAGCGTGGATCGGGCGCGGAAATTGCGCACCCAATCCCAGTGTTGGTGCGATTGTTGTGCTGGATGGTAAAATTTTGGCTTCCGCTTATCATCGAGGCGTGGGTTGCTTTCACGCTGAGCGCTCGGTGCTGGAGCAAGTGGCTGAACAAGCCCGTGGTGCGAGTCTTTATGTCAGCCTGGAACCTTGCAATCATTGGGGGCGTACACCTCCCTGTGTCGATATCATTATTTCTGCCGGTATCAGCAAAGTGATTTATGGTTATAAGGATCCTAATCCGCTGGTTGCCGCCAATAACAGCACACAAATATTGCAGGAAAAGGGAATCGAAGTCATCTACTGGCCAATGCCTGAAATCGGGCAATTTTACCAGAGTTATGCCTTTTGGACTCGCACAGGGCGGCCCTGGGTTACTGCTAAAATCGCTCATACGCTAGATGGTAAAATAGCCGGCGAGGAGGGCGCCAGGGTCCAGTTATCCAATGAGGAGTGTTCTCGTTTTACTCATTTTAATCGCTTGCATACCGATGTGATATTAACTTCCGCAATGACTATTATAAAGGATGATCCCTTATTCAACGCCCGCATGCCTGATTTTGAGAAAAAAAAGAAAATTGCCATTCTTGATTCGAGATTAAGCATTCCCGATGATGCGAAAATTTTTTCTTCAGCCGAACATTGCTATATTTTTCATGATGAGGGCCATTCACCGCTTCATATGAACCCGAATTGCAGCTATTATCCAGCTCCCATGATTAAGGGGCACATCGATCTTAATTATGTACTTGAACAATTAGGGCTTTGGGGTTTCCACGATGTTTGGCTTGAGGCTGGCGGTAAATTATTTTCAACATTTCACGAGCAAAAATTACCACAGCGCAGCTATCTTTATATTGTTCCCGGTTTTTTAGGCCAGCAGGCAACTTCTGCATATCATGGCGATAATTTCTTTCAATCGCGTAAATATTCAATTGACTGGCAAATCGCGGGAGACAATGTAATAGCGTGCATAGACTGGCAGGAGGAATAATGTTTACCGGATTAATTCAATGCTTGGGTGAAGTAAGATCAAATACAGATCATAATCAGGCAAAACGCCTGGTGCTAACTTTACCCGAGTTGGACGAGGGTAATTTCCAAACGGGAGAAAGTATTGCCGTCAATGGCGTATGCCTGACCTTACTGCCTGATCATGGACAACAGTATTCATTTGATATATCTGCGGAGACGCTGGCTTCAAGTACTTTAGGCGCGCTTTCAGAAGGAGATAAAGTCAATATCGAGCGGGCAATGCTGCCAAGCACAAGATTTGGCGGTCATTATGTCAGCGGTCATATTGACGCGATGGCAACACTTACTTCAATTAAACCGATTGGTGAGTGCCTGGAACTTACAGTTGAGGAATTTAGTATTCCTGCCAGAGCCTTCCTGTTGCCCAAAGGCAGTATCGCCTTAAATGGAGTAAGCCTGACAATAAACAAGGTAGAAAACGAGCGCATTAGTTTAATGCTGGTTCCTCATACGGTTGCCCATACTACATTCCCTTATATGTCAGCAGGGCAACGTTTAAATATTGAGTTTGATTATTTAACACGTGTTATGGCTCATCAGCTTTCATCATTGCTGCAATTGAAAAGAGAGGTAAACGAATGACGACATTTGCCACTATTGAAAAGGCAATAGAAACATTAAAAGCCGGGCGAATGATTATTCTTATGGATGATGAAGATCGGGAAAATGAAGGCGATTTGGTTTTAGCCGCGGAACATGTAACTCCGGATGCAATCAATTTCATGGCCAAACTGGGCCGTGGACTGATTTGCCTGCCAATGGCTGCTTCCCTGATAGAACGATTGGGTTTGCCGATGATGGCAAGTAAAAACCGCTCGCCCTATGGAACCGCATTCACTGTTTCTATCGAGGCAGCGCAGGGTGTATCTACAGGTATTTCTGCGAAAGACCGTGCCCACACTATTCGAGAAGCGGTGAAGCCAGATGCCAGACCTGAGGATATTATTTCACCTGGCCACATTTTCCCTTTGCGTGCCAGAGAAGGTGGGGTTTTGGAAAGGCCGGGCCAGACGGAAGGCAGTGTTGATTTAGCTAAATTGGCAGGTCTTGTTCCTGCTGCGGTGATTTGCGAAATAATCAATGATGATGGTTCAATGAGCCGTCTTTCCGCACTGGAAGAGTTTTCGGTAAATCATGATATACCGCTGGTGACGATACGTGATTTAATTGATTATCGAATACAGCATGAAACACTGGCAGTTCCTGCGGCATCCTCAATAATCCCAACGCAGGATTACGGGGATTTTGAAATGACCGTATTTGATAATCAGATCGATGGTCTTGAACATTTTACCCTGTTAAAAAAGCCGGCGACAGGAAACAAACTGCCTTTAGTGCGCATCCATTCAGAATGCCTCACAGGGGATGTGTTTGGTTCATGCCGTTGTGACTGCGGAGGACAATTGAATCAATCTCTGGCCCAGCTGTCGCAGGAAGGTGGTTTGCTGATTTATTTAAGACAAGAGGGAAGAGGGATTGGTCTTAAAAATAAACTAAGGGCCTATGCCTTACAGGATAATGGGCTTGATACGGTTGAAGCCAATTTAAATCTGGGGTTTGCTGCTGATAGCCGTGACTATGCGATGGCCTATCAGATTCTCAGGCATTTTGGTATAGATTCTTTAAGACTGCTTACCAATAATCCGGAGAAAGTAACTGCTTTGGAAAAATATGGTATTAATGTTTCGGAACGGGTTCCCTTGCTGATTCCCCCTGTTGCGGCCAACAGAAATTATCTGAAGGTCAAGAAGCAGAAACTGGGTCATTTATTATCCATTGAGTAAATGAAATTGAACGCCCTGTCTGACAGAGCGTTCTAAACGCTTAACTTTCCTGAATGCTTCAATAAAATGTGTTATTTATGGACGTTTTTTGTTAAAATTAAATCCCGTTCATATGCAAAATATTTTAATTCGCTCTATCAAGAGTAAGAGCATCGTAACGGGGTCATTATGACAAAATATATTTTTATTACCGGTGGGGTCGTTTCCTCCCTGGGTAAAGGCATTGCTGCAGCTTCTCTTGCGGCTATTCTCGAAGCACGCGGACTCAAAGTCACGCTTATCAAACTTGATCCCTACATTAACGTTGATCCCGGCACAATGAGCCCTTTTCAGCATGGAGAGGTTTTCGTCACTGAAGATGGTGCTGAAACCGATTTGGACTTGGGACATTATGAGCGTTTTGTTCGCACCACAATGACCAAGCGCAATAATTTCACCTCTGGAAAAATTTATGAAACGGTCATAAAAAAAGAGAGGCGAGGCGATTATTTAGGGGGAACGGTTCAGGTAATCCCGCACATCACCAATGAAATCAAGCATTGTATCAAAGCTGGTGCCGATCAGTTCGATGTTGCATTAATTGAGATTGGCGGTACAGTAGGCGATATCGAATCATTGCCGTTTCTTGAAGCAATTCGGCAAATGCGTATTGAAGTCGGTGCCCAACATTCGTTATATATCCACCTGACACTGGTGCCTTATATTCCTACTTCCGGTGAGACTAAAACCAAGCCGACTCAGCATTCAGTTAAAGAGCTGCGCTCCATTGGTATCCAGCCAGATATTTTGATTTGCCGCTCAGAAAAAGCCCTGTCGCAGGCTGATCGATCCAAAATCGCCTTATTTACCAATGTTGAAACTGAAGGCGTTATTTCTTTAGAAGACGCCAAGAGCATTTATCAGATTCCAATGATTCTTCATGCCCAGGGACTGGATGAAATTGTGGTTAAAAAGCTGGGCTTAAATCCTCCAGCGGCTGATTTGCATGAGTGGCAAGCTGTCGTCGATAAGCAGTCCGCCCCTACCAGTAAAG
This sequence comes from Legionella genomosp. 1, assembly GCF_900640215.1. Taxonomy (NCBI): domain Bacteria; kingdom Pseudomonadati; phylum Pseudomonadota; class Gammaproteobacteria; order Legionellales; family Legionellaceae; genus Legionella; species Legionella genomosp. 1. The sequence continues at coordinate 21,772 of NZ_CAAAJH010000025.1, read as the reverse complement.
TTAAAATTGCGATGGTCGGAAAATATACTGAACTAAATGATGCCTATAAGTCTATCAATGAGGCACTTTGTCATGCCGGAATTCATTGCCATACCAAGGTTGAAATTGTTTATATCGATGCAGAATCGATTGAAAATCAAGGTGTTCAAGCATTAGGTGATATAGACGCTGTTCTTGTTCCTGGCGGCTTTGGATTACGAGGCATTGAAGGAAAAATTGAAACTATTCGCCATGTTCGCGAAAATAATATTCCTTATTTAGGAATTTGCCTGGGCATGCAAACTGCGGTTATTGAGTATGCCCGTCATGTGGCTCATTTAGATAATGCCAATTCAACCGAGTTTAATCCGTCTACTCCTTATCCGGTTATCGGACTGATTAGTGAATGGATGGATGAAGACGGCAGCCTTAATCTTCGCAATGAACATACCGATCTGGGGGGCACAATGCGCCTTGGAGCCCAATCCTGTAAATTACAACCCGATTCTCTTGCCAGCAAAATATATGGGAAAAATGAAATCGTGGAACGCCACAGACATCGTTATGAGGTCAATAATCATTTTATTGATCGCCTGACTGATGCGGGCCTGCTTATATCCGGCCGCTCAGCTGATGGAATGCTGGTTGAAATGATTGAATTACCTGACCATCCCTGGTTTGTAGCCTGCCAGTTTCATCCGGAATTCACTTCAACTCCTCGTGATGGGCATCCGCTATTCAAAGACTTTGTTCTGGCAGCCAGAAGCTATTCTCAAAAAAAGGATAAGTTATGAAACTTTGTGGTTTTGAAGCAGGATTAAATGCTCCCTTATTTCTAATTGCAGGCCCTTGCGTTATTGAAAGTGAATCACTTGCTCTGGAAACTGCGGGTTATTTAAAAGAGATTTGCAACCAGCTCTGCTTGCCATTTATTTATAAATCTTCTTTTGATAAAGCCAATCGATCTTCTTTGAGCAGCTATAGAGGGCCAGGATTTGAAAAGGGCCTTATGATTCTTGAGAAGGTAAAAAAAGAGGTCGGAGTTCCCATACTCACAGATGTTCATGAAGATACCCCCTTACTTGAGGTGGCCAGTGTTGTTGATGTGCTGCAAACGCCTGCATTTCTTTGCCGTCAGACCAACTTCATTCAAAAAGTAGCCGCAATGAATAAGCCGGTTAATATCAAAAAAGGGCAATTTCTCGCCCCTTGGGAAATGAAGCATGTGGTGACCAAGGCTCAGGCTTGTGGTAATGAGCAAATTATGGTTTGTGAGCGCGGTGCTACTTTTGGTTATAATAATCTGGTATCTGATATGCGTTCGCTGCAAATAATGCGTGAAACCAATTGTCCTGTTGTTTTTGATGCAACGCATTCTGTCCAGCTTCCAGGCGGTAATAATGGCAGCTCAGGAGGACAAAGAGAGTTCGTTCCAGTCCTGGCGCGCGCTGCAGTAGCTGCCGGGATCGCGGGGATTTTTATGGAAACTCATCCCAATCCTGATCAGGCGTTAAGCGATGGCCCCAATAGCTGGCCGCTGGATCAAATGAAACCTTTACTGGAGTGCCTGATTGAGCTGGACAATGTGGTAAAGAGCAGGCCTTTGATTTAATGTAACTCCCCAGGTTGCGGATAAGTTTGATTTTAATTCAATCAAATCGTCTCAACGTCATCCTGAACGAAGTGAAGGATCTCCTGAGTCTGGCTCAGTTCTAAGCAGTTTGAGATCCTTCGCTACGCTCAGGATGACATACCTGGAGAGTTACGACAACGTAATGGTAGTCTCATCATGCCCCCTCGATTACTGATAACGATTAGATTACAATTAATAATACTTCTTAAATTTCATGGATGAGAAAGCATGCCCATTCTAACCGTTCATTTCGTCCTGTATAACAATGAGTAATCTGGATACCAGAAATTTTGCTATCATTGTTAACCAACAGGCACGAAATGCAGAGAAAATCGATAGCTATTTATCGCGATTGTCGGAAGCAGGATTCCAGTACCAGTTTTTTTCCGTAGCGCCGGAATCTCTTGAGGACACCATTAAGCTTTGCCAGAAGAAATTCGACTTAATTCTAATTGGCGGAGGCGATGGAACGCTTCGCAGTGCTGCCCAGTTGCTGGTTAATTCGACTACCACAATGGGCGTATTGGCCTTAGGTACTTTGAATCATTTTGCCAGAGAGTTAAAGCTGGCAACAACAATTGATGAGCTCATTGGTGCTCTTCACTCTCCTGTTGTTAAAAAAATTGATATTGCTCAGGTCAATGACCATGTATTTATAAATAATTCTTCCATCGGATTTTATCCGCGCTTTGCAAAAAAACGAGACTCCTATGCTAAACGGATTAACAAATGGCTGGGCTATATACCCAGTTTTATACACGCTTTGCGCACACATAAAACATACAGCATCAGGCTTAACGGTGAAGAAATGGATCTTCGCCTTCGGTCATCATTTATTATGATTAGTAATAATTGCTATAGCTGGGAATTTCCTGCTAAATTCGCTCGTGAAAGCTTCAATGAACATAAGCTGGGAGTTTATTATTTAAAGCATGGAAGAATAGAGATTACTAAAATTTTCGATGTCTTGCTGGGAAACAATAATCATTTTGAAGCGACCTGCAGCAGTTATCCTTTAGAAATTAATATTGAAAAATATAAAGAAATCAGTGTATCTCTGGATGGTGATGCTCATAAAATGACTTTGCCATTAAAATATCGATTATTACCCGATTCACTAAACTTGCTGGTTAGCTCATGAAAATCATTCACATATCCGATTTACATTTTGGATTACATCGACAGGAAATAATACATCGTTTTTTGATAGAGGCGGCTGCAATCCAGCCTGAAATTATTATTATTTCGGGGGATCTGACTCATCGCGCCCGTTCTGAGCAATTCCGTGATCTGAAAGCCTTCCTCTCCCGTCTGCCCGGCAAGGTTCTGATTGTTCCTGGAAATCATGATGTTCCTGCATTTGATTTAATTCAGCGCTTTCTTACCCCGTTTGATAAATATCGGCACTTTATTTCAAATGCAATGGAAGTGAGCTATGAAAATGAAAGCGTACGCATTTTGGGACTCAATAGCGTTAATCCTTACAGTATAAAAGACGGTAAGCTTTCTTTGGATAGTTTAAAGAAAATTGAAACTTATTTTAGTGAGGCTGCAAATAAGTTAAATATTCTCTTTTTTCATCACAACTTTCAGCATTTTGAGGGCTTGCACAGGCCATTAAGTAACACGCGCGAGTTTATTGAATCGCTTAAAAAGTCTGCTGTTCATCTGATTTGCACCGGACATCTGCATTATGCGAATGTCAGCTTTCTCGAAAAAAACGGCCAGGAGTCGTTCGCTTTGCTGCATGCGGGGTCTCTGTCATGCCAGCGAACTCGCGATGATCGAAACAGTTTTTATCTGATTGAGGCAAAGGCAGGGGAATGCACTATTGAGCTGAGAACTCATGAGCTTAATCAATTCAATCGAAAGGAAAGCCATTACTATCGCTTTTGAGTAAGGCAATGGCTTTCCTGAAGGTCAGGATTTTCGTCTGAATTCCATCAAAGTAAACACACTGGAAGTCGGATAGCTGCTCACAAATTCAAAACCTGCTGGTTCAATACATTGTTGCCACTCAGCCAGTGAGCGTTGCCTGCCATCCAATAATACCATCATTACGATATCCATCGTTTTGTTAGGATGCGGCAGATCATTAACAGGCATGACCTGTTCCGCAATCAGTAAAGTGGAAGACTGCGGCATGCGCTGATAGCAATTAGTGAGAATGGTCTTCATCATTTCGTCATTAAAATCATGAAGAACCCCTTTATATAAATAGGCATCGACCATGGGGATTTCAGCAAAAAAATCTCCGGCCTGCAATTGTATCCCGGAGGGAAAGTCAGAGTTTGACAACTGATCAATTACTGACGGAGTATCAAACACAGTGATGGATAGTTCCGGATAATACTTATGAATTGCCTTAGCCATTCCCCCGCGGCCGCCTCCCATATCAGCCAGCGACTGAAACTGGCCAAAGTTGTAGCATTTCGCAATAGGCTCATCATCGTAGGTCGAGAGTTTAGCCATCCCTCTATCGAAATTTGCCTGCTTTTCGGCATGATTGCTAAGAAAGGTGAAAAATTCTTCGCCATGTTTATGTTCAAATGCTGATTTACCATTTTTTATACTTTGATCAAGCATTGAAAAGGCATCCCACCAGTTATCATCAACCATTCGTAAGACGTCCCGAACAGAATGAGGATCATCATCGCGAAGCGGTTTTGACAGCTCTGTCAATGCATAGACGTCAGGTGTCTGGTATTCAAATAAGCCATAGGAGCTTAAAAACTTCATAAGCCTGCCTAGAAGTTCGGGATCCGTGCCGCTTTTTGCTGCAATTTCTTTAACACTGAGGGGTGTTTCTGTCATGCAGTTTGCGATTCCAAGAGAAGCAATGGCATGAATAGCTCTTGAGACGACATACCAGCGAGACATTGTAGCTAATCGAACGTGAGGGGCTTCATTTTGTGTTTGCATTGCAAGTCCTTGGCAAAAATATCCTGTTATTTGTTCAATATAGCCTAGATACCTCCCTCTTCTCAATCGGCGGAATAGAAATCATCAGAATGAGCGCTAAATTTCGTTTTTGCAGTTTAAACCCGATGCTGTTTAATTTAAACTAGGGTAATTATTTCAATCTATCAGAGTGATGTGAGGCTGACCAAACTAAATTCCGAACTGCTCGGCGAGCCGGTTAAATTAATCGCAATACTCCTGTTTACGATTTTCCTGGCCTTATTCCTGACTGAAATGTACTCTCTTGCGATAAAGTCTCAGGAGCAGAGTTCTGCTGAATTAAATATTGAGAGGGTCAAGCCTGGACCGAGCCAGGAAGAGCTGAATAAAAAGTCTGCTATTTTTAAAGCAGCATTGTTTGGAGTTTATGTTCCTGTTAATTTATCAGGGCAAGATATTAAAGAATCAATGCTTGATCTTGAGATAGTAGGAATCATGTATTCCCCGGAAAAAAACGCCTCTCAGGTATTGATACGTTCTGCTGGAGGTCAGGAGCGACTTTATGTGATTGGAGATAGCTTACCGGGTGGCGCAACGATTAAATCAATCAATGAGCAGGATATCGTTGTTTTGCATAATGGTGCTTTAGAGAGCATCAAGTTACCCAAAAACCAGCTCCATTTTGATGGGCCGGTCAAGCCGCTTTTTAAGGATTAGCCAGTATGCGATTAGTTTCAAAATTAATCATTCTCTTAATTTGTTGTTTTTTACAGACGGCCTGTTTCAGAGCTGTAAATTTCGATGAAGGGATTGCCTGTTTCCGTGCACAGGATTATAGAAAAGCCTTCATTCACCTCTTGCCTGCAGCGGAAGGCGGCCAGCCAGATGCACAATATGCAGTGGGTTATATGTATTACTATGGACGAGGGGTTGTTGAAGATCGTGAAAAGGCCTGGCTATGGATCAACAGAGCTGCAGCGGCTGGACAAGCGGACGCACAACAAGCGCTTGTAATTTTGAATACTCATCACAAGATGGTTAGATGATATAGGCTTTACAGCTTCGTAGGTCAGGGCTTTCGCCCATAGCGGTCAGGCTAAGAAGTAATGTTATCCCCTCTCCACCGCGCTCAGCGTGGGGGAGAGGGTAGGGTGAGGGGGTTAAAAAGTTTATCACGTTAGTGATTCCATTTTGTTGTGGCAATAAACCATCGCCACAGAAATATGATTAATGAATCGCTACGCGACCTTGTTTATAGCCCCCTCTCCCTAACCCTCTCCCCCGCTGCGCGCGGTGGAGAGGGGATCAGATATTCTTAATCATTCCGGTTTTTGCAATGACTCAATCACAGCACCCAGGAAACGAGTGGCTTCTCCACCGGTTACAGCTCGGTGATCAAAGCTTAGGGAAAGCGGAAGCAAGCGGTGGGATTTTATCTGTCCACTTGCGGTAACTGCCCCGCTGTACAAACGGCCTACGGCTAAAATAGCAACCATTGGTGGAACAATAATGGGACTTGCGAATTTGCCCGCAAATTTTCCAAAGTTTGACAGGGTGATTGTTGCCCCTTTTAGCTTATCTGCGGGAACCGCTCGCTCACGGACAGATTTTTTAAATTCATCGATGATGGTTCTTAGTTCCTGCGCTGATTTTTTATCTGCGTCATGAATAACCGGCACAAACAATCCATCCTCTGTATCCATTGCCAGACCCAAATGAACACTTTCAAAACATTTACGAGCAGAATGTTCTGTGTTGAACCAGGCATTGAGAGCAGGCTCTTTCTTTGCACCATCCGCTATTGCACGAATGAGACGGGCAGTAATATCCTGATTAGGTTGCCAGGCTTCAATATCGGCTTCATCGAAGATGCTTACAGGTACGATAACCTGATGAGATTGAACCATGCTGTTTAACATCGCACGTCGTACACCACGTAAAGGTTCAAATCCTTCGGGTATGCTTGTTTTAGGGCTTGCGGCACGTTCCACATCATCACGTGTTATCATCCCATGCTGACCTGTGCCAGCCAGGGTGCACAAATCCACGCCCAATTTTTTAGCTAAAACGCGTACTGCAGGCGTCGCTTTAGGGCGTTTATTGTTTTCAGATGCTGAGGGGCTTATTGAGCCGATTGTAAAATTATCTTCACTGACATCATGGCTCTCTTCGAGATTGCCGACCACAGTACCTTTATCGGTTCTTGCTGCGGTTGTTTCAGCAAATGCGACTAAAGGGGTACCGGTTTTCAGTACATCGCCAGGCTTTCCAAATAACTTAACAATGGTGCCGTCCTGAGGGCAGGGAACGTCTACCACCGCTTTCGCAGTTTCCATAGACACCAGCGGTTGATCCAGTTTGACCCGGTCGCCTTCCTTTACAAACCACTCATGAATTTCAGCATCAGGCAGACCCTCACCCAAATCAGGCAGATTAAAAATATTCATAATTACTCCATTATACTGAGTACGCTGTCCTTAATACGCTGGACACTCGGAATGTAAAATTTTTCAAGTTGAAAATAGGGCATTACCGTATCATAGCCCGTTACCCGTTGAACGGGAGCCTGTAAATCACCAAGACAGTTTTCCATTAATTGAGCCGATATTTCTGCACCAACCCCACAGGTTCTTGCTGCTTCATGGACAATCACGCAGCGGCCGGTTTTTTCAACTGAGTTAATAATTGTTTCGATGTCCAAAGGCTTAATAGTTGCCACATCAATCACTTCGCAGGAAATGCCTTCGTCCTGTAATTGTTTGGCAGCCTGCATAGTTTCATGAATGCTGGCGCCCCAACTGACCAGAGTGACATCGCTTCCCTGTTGCAGAGTAAAGCATTTTCCAAGAGGCAGGGCTTCACCGTTATCTTCAACAGGTTGTTTCACCAGACGATAGATACGTTTAGGTTCAAGGAATATTACCGGATCAGGATTTCTGATTGCCGCTAATAATAATCCATAGGCTCTTTTGGGTGAGGAGGGAATCACCACCTGCAATCCAGGTATGTGAGTAAAAAGGGCTTCAGTGCTTTCTGAGTGATGCTCAGGTGCACGAATACCGCCGCCGAAGGGAGCTCTGAAAACAATCGGACAGTGCAGACGGCCGCGAGTTCGATTTCTCATACGCGCCGCATGAGAAAGAATCTGGTTAAATGCAGGATAAATGAAACCCATAAACTGGAATTCAGCAACGGGTTTTATCCCCTGAACTGACATTCCCACTGACAATCCGGCAATCATCGATTCCGCCAGAGGAGTATCAAAAACCCGCTCTTCGCCAAAACGTTCCTGGAGGCCGACAGTGGCTCTGAACACTCCGCCATTTTTGCCCACATCTTCACCAAACACAACGACGTTTTCATCATGTGCCAATTCATAAGCCAGTGCCTGGGTGACTGCTTCTATGAGGGTAATTTCAGGCATTGTCGGCTTCCTCCATTGCAATGGCCCGCTGCTCAATCAGATAATCGGGTAAGGTTTCATAGTGATAATCAAAAATGCTGGTAATTGACTGCCTTTTCTGACCAAGATATTCATCAACCGCTGCCTGAACTTCAGTGCTTGCTTCAATAGTTAGCTGTTCTTCACGAGCCGCATCCCATAAATTGTTTGCCTCAAGGAAATGACGAAATCGGCTGATGGGCTCTTTAGGTTTTGCTGCATCGACTTCATTCTGAGGTTGATAGCGGGTTGCATCATCTGCTGTGGTATGATCACAAAGCCGGTAAGTCAATGCTTCGATGAGCGTTGGTCCTTCACCGCGTCTGGCCTTTTCAATGGCCTCGCCAATGACTTTACGGCAGGCTACTACATCATTTCCATCGACTTGTACGCCTGTAAAACCGGCGGCGATTGCTTTCTGTGCGACAGTTTCTGTTGCTGTCTGTTTGGAAAGAGGTACTGAAATAGCCCACTGGTTGTTATTAACAATAAAAACCACAGGAAGATTCCAGGTGCCGGCAACGTTCATTGCTTCATAGAAATCACCTTCCGATGTACCGCCTTCGCCGATACAGGTTACGGCCACACGAGATTGATGACGATATTTAAAGGCAAAGGCCACGCCTGCTGCATGCAGGCATTGTGACGCGATTGGCACGCAAATTGGGAGATCTTCCTTGTTATTGGCAAAATGGCTTCCACGTTCATCGCCACCCCAATAAGCAAGAATTTCCGACATTTTTACACCACGCTGGAATTGCGCGGCGTAATCCCGATAATAGGGAACAAGCACGTCTTCCGGGCGCATGGCATGACCAATGGCCGTTGATATTGCTTCCTGGCCATTGATAGGGGCATAAGTTCCCATCTTCCCTGTACGCTGTAATGCGATGGCTTTCCGATCAAAGATGCGTGTCCTTACCATAATACGGTAAAGATCCTGCAGAACCTGATCCTCTTTCGCAAAATCAGGTAAGACAGCACAGGCCTCACCATTTTCATTAATACACTGGTTGAATTGAATTTCAAACTGGGCGACTGTTGTCACGGATTTTCTCCTTGTTCACAACATATCGCCATAGAATACTCATTATTTCTCTTAAAAACCATCCTTGTTTGAAACAGTTTTTTCTAAAGGGCTAATGAAGAGCTTTCCTTTTCTGCTGATTCGTATACACCTGTATCTTCAGTTTTCTCACCAGCGTTGCTGGTAGCAGGAACTATATTATCCGTGGCATTTTTGATGAGCTTATTGATGCTCTCGATAAGGTGATTTAGCAAAAGCGTTTTAAAAGGGACCAGTTTTTCCTCGGTAGAATCATTTACTGAATTAAACCGTTTTTCTTCCGAGGGAAAGGCATATTTACCAGTTGAATAAAGGAGGGGAGTAACCAGCGCTTTTAAAGAGCTCCTTAATTGCACTGCAAAGTCCTCATAAATATAGAAATCTCTTGGATCTTTATGCTCGTCTTTCCAGGTGCCCTTTAAGCTGATATTGCCAACAAAAGGGGAGATACAATAGTATTGTACTTTCACATAATTAATCAGATCGCCCATTAATGAAAAAATAAAGCGATCCAGTTCGCTACTGGATTTTTTATGTAATTCCGAAGGTGCGATAACCCCTTTGATCAAGGCATAAATAGAGTACATGCATTGCGCCTGTCCATCTTTTTCGGATTCAAGCATGGCAATTTCAATCTGCTGAGGATGTTTAGAACACTCATTTGAAATACGTTCAATTTCTTTTTTGAACATCCACTCATATTCAAGAGATTCAAGAATAAGCTGTGTCATTCCCGCTAGTAATAAATCAAGTTTCTGACGTTTGGGTTTAAGTTTGATTTTGACTTGTGCCAGAAAAGATTGCAGCGACAGATTATCGTCTTGAATCTGAGTTAACTCAGAGCTGGTAAAATAATGAAAAGCTAATAAGCGACCCATTACCAGTTCCGATTTTTCAGCCTGGCGTTTTATAAATCGCGCCGCCTCTGATTTGGATTTGCTGGTTCTGGCATTAATCTCTCCGTAGGCTTTGAGATTTTCTTCGGTATTTACCATCGCTTCAACAATGGCCCTTTGAAAATAAGAAAAGATTGTTGCGGGAAAAGGGTATTTAGGATCGACCTGCTGTAAAGCGTTCTCAATAATATCAAGAAATTTTTTAAGTTTTCGGATGAGTGACCCTTTGATTTCATATAATTTGGTCATCTCGACTAGATGTAATTCCTTGATGATATCCTGCTCGTCTCTTAACAGCTGCATAGCACTTTTTTGTTTGTCTTTAGTTGTTTTCTCACCAAGCGCATCAAGAAACACCAGGGTTTGGCGCCAGGCTTCGGGTGATCTTTCTTTTGGAATGATTGTGTCGATATTAAAACTTCCCGGGATGTAGGAAGCTTTACCGGATAGCGCGGCAGCATCAAGCGGTTTCAAGGGGGAGCTTTGGCGCATAATTGGTAACTGTACAGAATGACGGGAGTCTTCAGAAGAGGTATCAGCGATTTGACTCTTTGTTCGCTCTCTATTTTCTGAATAGTTTTCCAGTGATAAAGATGCCCTCTGGGTTTTGGTGGCTTTGCTTCCCTGGATACGAGTTGATGTGTTGCGTTTGAACATGGAAAAACCGGGTAGGTTTGTTTTTTCTATGTCTGAGGCTTTACCTGTTTTTTCCGGAACTGATTGTTGTATAGGTACTTCCAGCATCGGATAAGTTTTTATAAATTCCTTTACGTCATCAATGACCGCACGGCTGTCCTCTAGTCGGATCCCATTAATTTGTCTCATGGCGTCCACAATGGCGGCTCGGGGTGTCACCACTTTAAGCAGATCACTCTCTGTCTTAAAAATATATTCGGCTGTGTTGGATTCAGGATTGTACTCCCAGAGCAGGGCAGAATTAGGTATAACCTTTAGAAAACTTACTTTCATATGCAGTTGATAGTTGAGAAATTTAATGGAATCCTTTTTCAATTTAAATTATCATTATTAGGTTAAATTGTACAAAAAGGATGTAACTTGTTCGAGTATAATATATTAGAATTATCTTATCCGTCAAATTTATGTCATAACTATAGTAAATTTAGTCAATTAACTGGCTTTGTGCTTATTGAAAGTGCAGATCAACTTCGAGGTCGTTTTGATATTCTGACAGCATTCCCATATGAGCTTGTTGATGAAAAGCATCTATCGGATTTAAATAATCTGTTCACTTATCTCGATTCATTGTTGCCCCCTGTCCCTTCAAGCTGCGATTTGCCGTTTCAGGGAGGCGCAATAGGCTATTTTTCCTATGATCTGGCTTGTCAGCTCGCTGGAATAGAGATGAAAACCCATCCTGACATGGAGGGTATGCCATTATTTCACCTGGGGCTATATGACTGGGCAATTATAGTTGATCATCATTTAAAAAAAGTGAGTTTATTCGCTGCCAATACCAGGAAGGAAACTCCGGAAATTGCCGCTGCTATGGCGGAGTTATGGCTGCAAGCTGGCAAGGGAGCCGTTACGGATGGTGAGTTCAAAATTCAGCTCCCCCTATGCTCATTTATTTCCTGTGATGATTATCAAAAATCGTTTCGTTTTATTCAGGAAGCGCTATTTCATGGCCGCTGTTATCAGGCTAACTTAACTCAAGGCTTTTCTATGGGTTATGATGGGGACAGTTATGCCATTTATCGAACAATCAGAGCAGTAAATCCTGTTCCCTATGGTGCATTCATTAAGCTTGAAGATGCAGATATTTTATCATTTTCTCCCGAATGCTTTCTGACTTATACGCAAGGTAAATTAACGACTTCTCCAATAAAGGGTACTGCCAGGAATGATGAAAATGAAGCACGTGATAATGCAGCAAGACTGGAATTGATAAATTCTGAAAAAAATCGTGCTGAAAACATAATGATTGTGGACTTACTTCGAAATGATCTGGGGAAAATTGCAAAAACAGGCAGCGTCAGGGTTACTGGGTTATGCGAACTTCAAAGTTATAAAGGCGTTCATCATTTAGTCAGTCATATTGAAGCGGAATGCCGGGAAGATATTGGCATGTTTACAGCGTTTGGGGCCTGTTTTCCTGGTGGTTCGATCACGGGGGCTCCCAAATTAGAGTCAATGAAAGTGATTGCTGAAAGTGAAGCCTTTGCCCGTGGGGTTTATTGTGGAAGTATTGGGTATTTCTCCAATCATGGGCGATTTGATACGAATATTGCTATTCGGACAATTACTGCAAAAGGGAATAAACTCTTGTTTGCCGCAGGTGGAGGTATCGTAACAGATTCAGAGTGTGATAAGGAATATGATGAGTGTTTTATTAAAATTAATCCCATTCTGAAAGGATTGTTAGAGAATGGAAAATAAGATAGCCGCGGTCATCGTTCTTTTTGAAGAAAAGAGCAAATCATTGCTGCTGACTATACGCAATCCTTTTCTGCGCAACCACCCCGGGGAAATCTGTTTTCCTGGCGGTGGCTGGCAAGAAGAGGATCGAAGTCTCCAGGACACCGGTTTACGCGAGTTGTATGAGGAATTGGGTATTGCAGCTGATCGGGTTCGATTAATTTGCCCAATGGAAAAAGAGCATACTCTGACTGGTTATATTATCCACCCATGGTTTGCCTCAGTTAATTCAATAGAGCCGTTCACGCTCAATGCTGCAGAGGTTTCTGAACTATTTATGCTGCCGATTGATCAGATCTGTATACAAGCTAATTATCAGGAGATTGAGTTTAAAAAAGGCGGCTTAACATTCAAAACTATTCGATTTCTTCATGAAAGCAAATTTGTATGGGGCGCTACGGCCAGGATCATGCATCAGTTCTGTGAAAATAATTATTTTAGTCTTTTGGAAATAGGACGAAGTGCAACATTGCCTAGGCTCGATGTTCCATAATGGGAATGGGTTAAAAAAACTGTCTTTGCGAGCGTTAGCGAAGCAATCCACTATTCAAGTTTCGATCTGGATTGCTTCACTTCGTTCGCAAAGACAACAGGTTGGCTGCGAAGAGCTCTATAAGAAGGCTATGATGATGTGCTGCATCAAGCTATTTTTTTATTCTTTGGAAATTGATGCAAGGCATCAGTGATTTGTTTATATAACTCAGGCAGCCATCTGGGTTGAGCAAAATTTGAAGTCGCTGGTTTGGCAACTCGCAAGTCATTGGGCGCGATAATCATCTTGATATTGTTAAGACCTACTCTGCGGCTTAAAAGAAATAATTGATCAATGGCCTTGTCTCCTACAGCAAGGCAGCCAACAGAGAGTGATTTCCCGTGCAGAAATATATCACCCCCCAATTTTGTTCGCCCATCTTTACTTGCTTGCAGCCGATCAAAATTATTCGGGTAATTAATCATCATTGACAAGTGCATACTGCTAAAAGGGTTAAATGTAACCAGTTTATAGACACCTTCCGGGATTTGTCCGTCTCTTTCTTTAAGTTTAGGGCCCAGACGGCCGCTAAATGCAGTTAATGGATAGGTATGGATGTGTTTCCAGTCATGATTATCGTTTTTAGCCCATAACTCAATCTGCCTTTCCTGTTTAAAGGCGAGCAGGGCTATTTCTTTGGGGGGATAAGCCACATTCGCTTTGGAAAAAAAACGAATTAATTCAGGCTCGGTACGTAAACCATATCTGATAATGGCATTATCAACGGCTTGGTTCCAATTCAATTTGGGAGCCATTGCCAGAGATGACTGGCTAAATATAATAAATAAGCTGATTAGCAGTCGTTGCATGGTTTTTTTATGAGATAAATTTTTCACGATAGTACCAAAAAATAATCAATAGAACAAATTGTCAACAGCAATCGAAATGAGTATTTACGGCATTTTCGAATTAACCCCTGAATGAGTGAATTTAGCCTGTAACTGAGGCGGCAGCTGCTTTAAAACATGGGCTGGCGGAATGCGTAAACCGCCAACTGATGGAAGCAGACCATAATAATTGGGACACATGTATTGAACGTTACCTTCAGGACTTATTTTATAAAAAACATAACTATAGTTGCAGTATTCAACTTGTTGGAAGCTTGCCACCTGTAGAAGTGGTGTGTTTTGAAGCCGGTGTTCGATGAAAAACGCATTGATCCATAAATTGCTTATTAAAATTGCTGCACCAGTTACTGCGATTGCTGCTGTTAAACCGGATATATAACGATAAAGTATGCTTTTAGACTGCCTGAACGAATAACACAGCAGATAAACAATACAAATGATCAGAACTATTAGATTGAGAGAGTAGACAGCAGCATGCTTGTAATTGAAATAACTGCCAAGGATTTCACCACCTGCTGTTTTGTATTCCAGCAATACCGCAATAAGGCTGAGCCAAAGTGCCAGAGAAATATAGTTTTTATGACTGGATTTGAAACCATAGGCGAGTAATACCAGACTAATGAGTGGAAAAATAAAATAGATAGAATTCATCAATGAAATCATATTATATTCCTTAAATAGACATCTTGGCGCTGAATTAATCTACACCTATGGGATTATCGCCTAGCCTGCGCGATAAGCTGATGTTAGTTATATTGCTCTACAGCTTGTGAAAGATCAAGTAATAGATTTATGACTGATCAGGATTTTGCGCGTCAATCAGATTGGCATCAGCAAACGGTTATAGCTTTTGTTCAGATCCTTCTGGAACTCGTTGCGGCAGATCTTTGATGAGCAGTATCACCGTCTCTTTGGGAACTTCGACTCCCTGACGGCGCGCAAGATTGAATTTAATCTGTTTCTGGGGAAAGATATGAAGAGACTTGCTCATATAGTACAAAGGAAAGTGTAGAACATTGATAGTATAGGTTTTTTCCTTACTGGACAGCTTAGGGGGCTGATGCGATTCCAGTGTGCCAAGCCATAGAGGTTGCTTCATTGATTTCAAATGAAAATTTGAACGCCACATTCTCAGGATAAGCATGGGTTTTCGCCGGCCTGGCTTAAAAGTCATTACCAGGACTGGTTTTCGGTTTAAATAGAGCGGGGCCATCAGAGGAATTGCTGCAGAATAATTTTTACTAAACCGTTTAAGTAAGGCATAGAACAATGAGTCATTTTGCTTTCGCCAGCCTTGGCGGGTTAACTCTTCCTCCAGATGATTGATGGAGCCGGCATACTGCACATTAAATAAAGCAATTGGTTTGCCGATTCGGTTTGTACGAAACGCAGGCAAAAGGGGGGCTGTCTGATTCCACCAGCGGTCATCGGTAAAAACATACTGCGCATAATAAGGCTGGTGGTTTTTAATTTCCTGATCATGATGCAGCAACGTTCTCAGCAAGGTGCCGGCAAGAATAAGTCCCAGTAGAAAGTATCTCAGCCAGAGAGGACTGACAATAAGAGAAATTTTGCGACGATAAAACAGCCAGTGAATTGTGCTTAAGCCTAATCCGGCCATATAGGCTGACAAGATATCTGTCAACCAGTGATCTCCTAAATAAATAGTGCCAAAACCCGCCAGAATTAATACTGAAATAGCCAGACTGTTAAATGTTCTGGTAACTCTGTTTTTATGCAAATCATTGCTGAAGTACATAAGCATAGTATATTGGGCAGTTGCAAAGCTCAGACCAATGGAAGGATAGGAATTACCGCTCTGAATATTTAACAGACCCTCTGGTCTGGCGCTTGGTATCAGCCAGTGAATGAATAACATGAGCAATGCACAGCTTAAATGCAGATTGATCCAGTAGGCCGCCTGCCGCCAATTGTGTTGCCAGGAATAGATGATGAAAACCCCGGCGCATACTGCCAGTAAATTAATGGGGCTAATTACCGATACCAGAATGATAAAAAAGCTGTCGAAGGAAATTCCGCGCAAGCTCTGTAGAAATAAATGAACGGGCTGATTTAATACAAAAAGACCTTTCTGATCGTAAACCATAAAGGAAATAATCAGTAAACATAGCAAACAGACAAGAAATACCAGGCACAATCCCGCTGTTTGATAATGATTGCTTTCATTGGTAGGCGTTAATCTGGAGATAATCGAAGCCAGATGCGGGTGCCGGCTTGACCAGGACCAAAAGTCATGCAGACTTGTACGTAATAATCGATTAACTCTGACGATTATCCACTTCAAAACTACACTGAATAACCAGATTAAACCGAGTAATAGTAAGACAACTACCAGAAGGCGTGCTGCACTTTCTGGCGAAAGCTCGGAGCTTGCTGCACCAATCAATACTCCAGGCAGAACATAAAGCAGGGACCAGCCGATAGCTGAAATAAAATTGGCGATGAAAAAACGCCATTGGCTCATTCCCATCATGCCGGCAATAACCGGAATGATCGAGCGGAGCGGGCCCACAAAGCGACCAATCAACACACTTTTACCACCGTGGCGTTTAAAATAATCTTTGCCATAGGTTAAAAGGTTGGGATAACGTTTAAATGGCCAGATAGAAATAATACTGTCTCTGAAGGTGTATCCAATAAGATAGCTGATGCTGTCGCCTGCAATGGCTCCTAAAATTGCTGCTATCAGTGTTAAATCCACACGCATTACGCCGGTACCTGCCAGTATACCTATCGCGGTCATAGTGATTGACCCAGGAATGATGCTGCCAATAATGGCTAAGGATTCAGAGAAGGAAACCAAAAAAGTAAAAAATAACGCCCAGTGCGGATTATACTGCAGCCACGAAATCATAGGCTCAATGTAATGGGAGAATAATTGCATACTTGTCAGGTTTCAAAATGCTTTAAAAAAAGTGCTGCAAGCTTTTGTTTCACCTCAGCCAAGTCAATGCCTGGTACATAGTCACTAATCTGAGTCATCTCTAACTGACTAAAGCCACAGGGATTTATGCCTTTAAAGGGTTGCAGGTCCATATTCACATTCAGTGCAATTCCATGATAGGTGCAGCCATTTTTCACCCGTAATCCAATAGATGCAATCTTTTTTTCATTAAAATAGACGCCGGGAGCACCGCAGCGAGTTGTGGCATCAAGTTGATAATTGGCTAACAAGCTAATCAACAAGGCTTCCAGCTGACAAACAAGGGTGCGAATACCAATATGCCTTCGCTTTAAATCCACTAAAACATAGGCGACTAATTGGCCGGGACCATGATAAGTAATCTGACCGCCTCGATCGGACTGGATGACAGGAATGTTCGCTGGATTGAGTAAATGTTCCGGCTTGCCTGCCTGACCTTGGGTATATACTGGAAAATGCTCCAATATCCAGCATTCATCGCTGGTTTCTATCTGTCTGTTGCTGGTGAAGACCTTCATTTCATCCCAAACGGACTGATAGGTTTGTAGTCCAAGATTGCGTATTATCATTATAAAACCATTTTGATATCAGGATGACTGGTAAGCTCCCGGTACAGATTATCCAGTGAAATCTGATCATAAATAAACACAGTCACAGTTACTGAGACATAATTTCCTCGCTCGCTATTTTTAGACTGGATTTTATGATCCGGTGTCTGAGGATAGTGTTTCAGGATGATCTCGGTTATTTCTGCCACGAAACGCTCTGTATTACTTCCAATAATTTTTAAGGGGAAATCACAGGGAAATTCAATCAGACTAGGTTTATCATTCATAGTTTTCTAACCAACTCTTTGTATCGGATATTAATTTTCTGCCAGTAAATTCCCGCCTTACCATCGCCAATCGGAAAATTATTGACTCGGGTAACTGGATAAATTTCTTTGGTACTGCTGGTAATCCACAGTTCGGATGCAGTAAAAATATCTTGTACCGGAATGGGCTCCTCGATAAATTTCCAGTTAAGCTCTTTTATTAATTCTAATGCAATTTCGCGGGTAATGCCTGGAAGGCAATAGTGGTTCAGAGGGGGGGTTCTGATAATATTGTCTTTGCCTAGCAGAAATACATTACTCACACTTCCCTCGGTAACAAAGCCTTTTCTGGTCAGGATGGTCGTATTTGCCCCTTGGCGAATAGCTTCATCATTGAGCAGTACATTAGCCAGCAAAGCGGTTGATTTAATATCGCACCGCTCCCAGCGGTAATCTTCAAGAATTATCGCATGAAGCCCCTCCGCTGCAGCGGATGTGGGAAAGCTGCTATGAAGAGTGAAGGCCACTACTGTAGGTTCTAATTTGTCAGGAATATCATGTTTACGCATTCCCTGATTACCTCGGGTAATCTGAATGTATAACTGCATGTCACCATGGCCATTGAGTCTGATTAATTCATCGAACACAGGCAGCCAATCTATTTGCGGATCAGGGATTCTGGATTTATCGAGACTCGACTCTAAGCGTCTGAGATGCTTTTCAACAAAGAAGGGGCGTCCATCATAGACTGGAATAACTTCATACACTGAGTCAGCAAACAGAAAGCCACGATCGAAGATTGAGATCTTCGCCTCGTGGCTGGGTGTGATTTGTCCATTCAGATAAACGAATTGATTCATTTGTCTTTTATCCAAACCAATGCTTGAACATCAAACGAACGGAATCTTTCATGCGGGTAAAGATGCCGCCTTTTTCAACGGGTTCGAGCGCGTAAACCGGGTGTGTATCAATTGTTTTATCATCAAATTGAACAACCAGCTCGCCAATCTTGTCACCTTTCTCAATCGGTGCCTGGAGACTTTCTGCTACAGTGGTTGTGATATTCAGGCGTTGATATTGGCCATTAGGTATAGTGATGTACTGATCCTGCAGTAAGCCTACATTTAGCTCGCTTGACGCGCCTTTGTATACGGGAACTTTGGTAATACTTTGTCCTGCTTTGTAGAGAGGATGTGTTTCAAAAAAACGAAAACCATAATTCAGAAGACGTTCACTGTCATCTGCCCTGACTGAATCGCTTGGAGAGCCTAGCACGACTGCCAGGAGGCGCATGTTATCTCGTTTGGCAGAAGATACCAGACAAAAACCCGCATCATTGGTATGACCTGTTTTAACCCCATCAACCTGACTATCTCGCCACAGCAGACGATTACGGTTAGGCTGGCGAATTCCATTGTAAGTAAACCATTTTTGACCATACCAGTGATAGTATTGAGGGAAGTTAGTAATCAGCGCACGTCCCAAAATAGCGAGATCTTTGGCAGTAGTATGTAAATTGGGATCTGGCAGGCCGGTACTGTCCGTGAAGTGGCTATTCACCATTCCCAGTTGCTGGGCCTGTTGATTCATAATTTCAGCAAAGCCGGGTTCACTGCCACCGAGATGTTCTGCCATAGCAACACAGGCATCATTACCTGAATCAACAATAATCCCTTTCAGAAGATCTTCAATACTTACCATCTGACCTTCTTTAACAAACATTCTTGAGCCACCTGTTTTCCAGGCTTCGCGGCTGATTCTGACATTATCCGTCAAATGGATCTGGTCGTTGTGCAGCGCATTGGAGATGACGTAAAGAGTCATCATTTTTGTGAGGCTTGCAGGAGGTAATTGTTCCTCACTATTTTTCTCGGCAATAATTTTGCCGCTATTGACGTCGATCAGAATATAGGCTTTGGCATTCAGGGTTGGAGGAGAAGGGGTGATAAGGGGTTTACTGGTAACAGTGGGGCTTGGAATCGGGGTATTAGGCAAAGCTGTATCAGCATAGAATACAGCGCTTTGGAGAAAAAGAGAGGCGGCTAAGGCTACTTTGGAATAAATTTGCAAACACTTCATTTTATTATTTTACTCGCTGTTACAAAAATCCTGTTAGTCTAACACAGCATCAGCCTCCCTCCAATTACCTTCTTAGAAGATTAGCTATCGCATATTTTCAAGTTGATTCAAGGCCGTGTGCAAGCTGCTTGTATCGTCTGACAAAAAATTTTCGTAGAATGTAAATTATTTTCATAGTCATTAAACCACTAAAGTGAGAATTTATGCGTTGGATTGGGTTATTGCCATTGATGTTGCTTACTGCCTGCCAGGGACCTGTAAATACAATCGAGCCTCCCGTGCAGGAAGAGGGTAAAAATATTTCTTCGCCACGCAATAAATCATCAATCCGCCAAAAACAGTCTACTGCTCAGAAAAAAGATGGGGCACCTCCAGGCGCTCCACCAACGCGCTTTCATAAAGTAAACCCGGTCTATGAACCCTTCAGCCGCTATGGAAATCCCGGATCTTACGCTGTAAATGGTCATAATTATGAGGTCATGCGTAGTGCCAGCGGCTATAAGACTAAAGGGATCGCGTCCTGGTATGGAACCAAGTTTCACAGCAGGAGAACATCAAGCGGGGATGACTATGATATGTATGCAATGACCGCTGCGCATAAAACCCTGCCTTTGCCCACCTATGTCCGGGTGAAAAATCTTGAAAATGGGCGAGAGGCGGTGGTTAAGGTGAATGATAGAGGCCCTTTCCACGATGATAGAGTGATTGACCTCTCTTATGCAGCAGCAAGCAAGCTGGGTTTGTTGCCTAAGGGAACCGCCGCGGTAGAAATTGAAGCCTTAACTGTCAGGGAGCCTGGTAAACCGCATATTGCTTATTATTATGTGCAGGCTGGTGCCTTCAATTCTCAGCAATTGGCTGCATTGCTAAGGGAAAAGCTGGCTCGTATCACTCCTTCACCGGTATTTGTTGAAAAGTATAATGAGCGGTTTCTGGTGAAAGTAGGCCCCTTTGCTGAGCGAAACATGACGGATAACCTGAAGCGGCAGCTAGCTCAGCAAGGAGTCGTTGGTGCATTTTCACTGTTACAATAGTTTAATCAGCTATTCGGATCATCGATGACTACCCGAGTTCCTCGTTCGCCATCCTCAGGAACACTGACAAACTCTTCGTTTAACCAGCGGGCATCCTCTGTAAACATCCTGATACAGCCGTGGCTGTCAGGATACCCGGGAACTGTATTACTGCCATGTAAAGCATAGCCGCGGAAGAAATGCATGCAATAAGGCATTTCTGCACCGCCATTATTTCCATCCGCACGCCGTGGGAACGCAGTAGATATACAGTCTATATCCTGTTTTCTAATGACGCGAAAGGAACCCGTCGGGGTTGAGCAGCCTCCATAAACGCCGTGACAGTGAGGATTTCCAGAAGAGATGGGTCCCCACCAAAGTAACTCACCGTCTTCATCATAAGCGCCCCATGCCAGTTTTTTCTGGCTGATGTAAATAGTTTTCTCACCGTCTGATTCAATGTAGCGCGGGAAAGGGGATACGTCATAGATAGTTATTCTGTCCAGATTTTTGGGTATCGCGATAACCATTCCTGTTCTAAGCCTGATGTTCATACGATTAATGCGCCGCACCAAATCCCTGGATTCCTCATTAGGAAAAAGGCTGGCCCAGGTGTCGCCGGATTTAATTTTCATACAAAAATAATCCGGATCATTACAAAGCGTTTCTCCAAATCGGCTTTCTGACCATGCGGCGGGAAGGAGAGAAATCATTAATATTATTATTTTGCACCATTGTCTCATGATTTTACCCCCAATTTATCAACTGGTTGATCTTGATAACGGCACAATTAGAAAAAACTTTATATTTTTTTTGATTAAATGTAATTTTCCAAGTCATCCCGAGCACAACCACGTCATCCGAGCCCCCCCACGTCATCCGAACACCCCCACGTCATCCGAGCACCCCCACGTCATCCGAACACAGCACGTCATCCCGAGCACCGCGAGGGATCTCCCTGCAGTTGCACAGACTTAAATACTATAAAAAGCGCTTGTTAATTGTGATTATAATCAGGTGGTTGCATGAAAAACTATGAACGATATTTACAACGCTTTTGGCTAAAGACCGTGCCATTGAGGGGAGATCCCTCGCTATGCTCGGGATCTGATTTATCCCCACGAAAATGTATAAAAGAGTTGCAGGTTGGATGCCTTAGTGATCAAATAGGCATTTTTTACAGATGTAG
>NZ_CAAAJH010000024.1:0-27362 GCF_900640215.1 Legionella genomosp. 1 | reverse complement strand
AGTCTTTCGTCGGAATCAATGAGATCACGTTATGGGATGCAAGTCCAGTTTTTTTAAAACGAGTCGATCCCTCAGGCCAAGGGCCCAACCTACGATAACTGGATCCCTCGGGCAAGCCGAGGGACGTAGGAGCAAGGGTTAAAAACCCTGCGGAAAAGTGCAAAATTAGCTGTTACTTTCAACAAATGCAGTCAGTTGTGATTTGCTCAGCAGACCCATCTTCATTGCTGCCACCTGGCCGTTTTTGAAAATAATCAGAGTAGGGATACTCATAACACCATACTTGGATGGAGTTTGTGGATTTTCATCAATATTTACTTTGGCGAAAGTAATCTGCTCGTGATGACTGGCGGCAACTTCTTCCAGAATAGGTGTTAACGCACGGCATGGACCACACCATTCGGCCCAAAAATCCACCAATACTGGCTTGGTTGAATTCAATACGTCCTGCGAAAAGCTCGCATCAGTTACCGTTTTAATATGTTCACTCATGTGTTATCCCCTAAGGATTTAAGAATTTAAAATACGATCTTGATTATATACACAACAGAAGACGACTACAAATCGCCCCATACGGCCTGCAAAATACTCAGAGCGGCAATCGCAGCAGTTTCTGTGCGCAAGACCCTTGGTCCCAAAGACAGCGGCGCGCAATGACTCTTTGTTAATTGATCAAGTTCCTCAGCCGAGAATCCCCCTTCAGGACCAATAAATAAATACACTTCTTTGACTTTGCATTGATAATCTCGCCAGTGTTTATCAGCTCCAGGCGAGAGCACAAAGCTGGCGACAGCAGGCATTTGTTTCAAAAAGCCGGCAAAGGTGATAATCGGCTGTACTGGCGGTACGGTATTTCTTCCGCATTGCTCACAGGCGGAAATGACGATATGCTGCCACTGCGCCTGTTTTTTTCTCATTCTCTCCTCATCCAGCTTCACGGCGCAATAGTCAGTAAGCACCGGCGTAATACTGGCCACCCCAAGCTCTGCCGCCTTTTGCACGACAATTTCCATACGCTCACCTTTTGAAACGCCTTGCACAAGATGAAGTCTGATTGGCGATTCGCGATTCCTTTCCAAAGCGGAAATGATTTTAACCGTTACCTTTTTTTTATGCGCTTGAACTATTTCGGCATCAAATTCCTGGTTATTGCCGGGAAACAGGCAAAGCCTGTCGCCTGGCTGTTTTCTTAAGACCACACCTACATGCTGGCCGGCCTCAGGTGACAGCTCAATAATTTCTCCAGGGGAATATTGTCCTGGCTGGTAAATACGAATTAAACGCACAGAAATCCTCTCGTTAATTTCTATCAATGACTATGCTACTATCTCTAGGGCGTGTTTTTAAGGTTATTGATCAAACTTTAAAAACACGACCTTGCTTTTCTATTCTGGAGAAAATAATGACCGCCACACGCATTGAAACCGACAGTATGGGTGAAATCCCGGTTGAGACCAGCCGCTATTGGGGGGCGCAGACCGAGCGCTCGCTGCATCATTTTAACATTGGCAATGACATCATACCAAGAGAAGTTACCCATGCCTTTGGCATTTTAAAAAAAGCCGCCGCTCTCACCAATCTTGAACTAGGAAAACTACCCAGGGATAAGGCCGATCTGATTATTAAAGCGGCTGACGAGGTTAGCTCAGGTGTGCTGGATGAACATTTTCCTCTGCATGTCTGGCAGACTGGCAGCGGAACCCAATCCAATATGAATGCCAATGAAGTTATCTCAAACCGGGCAATTGAGCTTGCCGGAGGAGTAAAGGGCAGTAAAACGCCGGTTCATCCGAATGATCATGTCAACATGTCACAATCATCCAATGACACCTTTCCCACCGCTATGCATATCGCAACAGCCATTGCCATTCACAAGCGCCTGCTGCCTGCGGTGCGTGAATTAAGAGATACTCTGGCTGCCAAGATGAATGCATTTAAGGACATCGTAAAGATTGGTCGAACTCATCTTCAGGACGCAGTCCCTTTAACTCTCGGACAAGAGTTTTCCGGTTATGTCGCGCAACTCGATGCCTGCATGCAATATGTTGAGCAATGCCTGCCAGATGTCTATAAACTGGCGCTCGGAGGCACCGCCGTTGGTACAGGCTTGAACACCCACCCGCAATTTGCCGAAAAAGCGGCTGCCCACATCGCTCAGATTACCGGATTACCTTTTGTATCCGCACCTAACAAATTTGCAGCACTGGCCTCTCACGAACCGCTGGTCATGGCGCATAGCAGCTTCAAGGCATTAGCTTGTGCACTGATGAAAATTGCCAATGATGTCCGCTGGCTTGGTTCAGGTCCTCGCTGTGGAATTGGCGAGCTTATTCTGCCTGAAAATGAACCCGGTTCATCCATTATGCCCGGCAAAGTAAATCCCACCCAATGTGAAGCAATGACCATGGTCTGCGCACAGGTTCTTGGGAACGACACCACAGTTGGAATTGCAGCCAGCCAGGGGAATTTTGAATTAAATGTATTTAAGCCGGTTATCATTTTTAATGTGCTTCATTCATTAAATCTGTTGGCGGACACCTGCCATTCGTTCAGGGAGTTCTGTGCGGAAGGTCTACAGCCCAACTACACACAAATTGACTATTATCTGCATCACTCACTGATGCTGGTTACAGCACTTAATCAGCATATCGGTTATGATAAAGCAGCCAAAATTGCCAAAACAGCGCATCATGACAACACATCTTTACAGGAAGCAGCAGTTAAACTGGGCTACTTAACCGCTGAGCAGTTCAACGAATATGTTAAGCCTGAGGAAATGGTCAACGCTGGTTAGTTCACATACCGCGGGATTAATCCCGCGGTTCCTTCAGCATTTGGCTGATCGCCCCCACATTATTACTGAAAATCCAGCGCATCCCTCTTTGCACTTCACGATAGAGCACATTTTTTGAATCTACAAAGCCAACCCCAACTTTTTGCTCTGCAAGCTTTAGTGATTCAATTTTTTTGCTGGAAAAAAGCAGATAATGACCTAAAACACCGCCGTACTGCTGATTCAAACTATTCTGACAAAAGCGAGCCATATTATTATGCCCTGCAACCAGCAGCATGGACTGCCTCGAGAATAGGGTCAGTTCGCGAAATATTCCCTCATCCAGACTTAACAGATGGTAATCGGTTTCAGGCTGTAAGGGGCTTAAAACCTCAAACAAAGCGCCCTCGCCTGCAAATGGCGCCTTTAGCTCAATAAAGAAATGCAGCGAGTTCCCATATCGATTAATGACTTCCTCCAGAGAAGGAATCATTGGCACTTCTTTTTTTAGCTCAGCAAAGCTAAGCTGATTTACCCACTGTTTTTTTCCCCACAGCCGATTCAAATCGGGATCATGATGCACCACAGGCACCTGATCGGCAGTCATCTGAATATCCAGCTCAACCCCCCAGCAGCCTAACTCCAGGGCACGGTCAAAAGCAGGCAGGGTATTTTCAATGATCCGCAATTTCCTGCTATGCGCTCCACGATGCGCAATCAGATAAACCTCTTGCAATAATTGATTTTGTGGCCGCAAACGCGGTACGCAGGCAAAATATCGGTCTATACTTTTTTCAAGACACTCAAGAAAAGTCATTCTGGGCTTTACTAAATAAAAAAAGTGTAGCAGCTTTTCATAACGCTGTTAATGATGCTTTTTATATAAACCACGCAAATAATGATTGACATCAGAACATTTCTTGAGTACCTTAGCCGCAATGCCGAGGTGGTGGAATTGGTAGACACGCTAGCTTCAGGTGCTAGTGGGGGCAACCCCGTGGAGGTTCGAGTCCTCTTCTCGGTACCATTAGTGAACTTGTAACAGTTCACAAAATTCATTGCAAAACACTGCTCGTTTTCTTTTTACTCATCAAATTACCCCTTAACCTAACTAATTGTGATTTTTATTCTACTCTGTAAAATACGATTCGTTTTACAAAGGAGTGAGCCTATGTTGTTACAGGTACAAGCGTTGTCACTTGCCTTAGCGGAAAAAATGGCGGAAGCGGCAGAGGCTTTTGCACTTGAAAAGGGCTTAACTCTGGCGTTTGCCATTATGGATAATCATGGCAATCTGAAACTGTTCAAGCGTATGGATGGCAATAACTTCGTTAGTGTGCGTATGGCTCAGCTTAAAGCAATGACTTCAGCGAGCATCCCGGTGTCCACCAAAACACTGGCCGAGCGAAATACTGCTTATGCCAATAGCCCCTACACCTCAGTTCCTGATATTGTTTTTCTGGAAGGCGGCCTGCCAATTATAAGCAAAACTGGACAGCATCTTGGCTCAATAGGCGTTAGCGGAGCCAACCCTGAGCTGGACGGGCAATGTGCTCAAACAGCCCTCGATGCCATCAGAGACTTCTTATAATGCAACAGAAGCCAGCTCTTGACCAAAGCGAACGGGGGAACCGGCCTGCAAGGTATTTGTCCATTGCAAGAGATGCTCATTGGTGAATAGTAAAACAACTGTTGAGCCTAACTTAAAAAATCCTACTTCGCTGCCTTGTTTCAGCATGGTTTCAGCCTGCTGATATTCAAATGTCTGAACCTTTTTCTGACGCCGCAATTCACCGTGCCAACTGGTGCCAATGGCTCCGACAATTGTAGCACCTACCATGACCATCGCCATTAAGCCCAAGCGGGTTTCAAAATAGATAACCAGACGTTCATTACGCGCAAATAACTGGGGAATAACCCGCGCCGTGGTAGGCTGTACGGAAAATAAACGACCTGGAATGTAAACCATTTTGCGAAGAATCCCATCCAGCGGCATATGCACGCGATGATAATCTTTCGGTGACAAATATAAAGTGATGAAATGGCCATCCTGAAACTGTGCCGAGACTGGCTCGTTGGCAAGAAAATCACTAACGGTGTAATAGCGCCCTTTGGCCTGCAGCAATTGCCCTTCGTTTATCCGACCCAGTTCGCTGACAACCCCATCCACAGGGGAAATGATATCGGCTTTGGCAAGAGGACGGCTCTCGGGTTTGAGATTACGGATAAAAAACTCATTAAAACTCTTATAAACGGCCGGATCTTCCACCAGTGCTTCCTGCATATTAACCCGGTATTTGGCGATAAATTGCCGGATAATAAAATTTTTAACCGCAGGGGATTTGACATTAGCAAGCAGGCCGGCCAAAACGGTCAACGCCTGCTTGGGCAGCAGATACTGGGGAAACGTTTTAATAAAATCAATGAGCATACAATTACTGCAACTAAATATTGAGCCTAATCATAAGTGAATTCTTTTGCGCTGTCACCTGACACCGCAGCTAGGCTTCGCAAAGCATTTACAATTGCGCTGTTCTATGGCTAATTAATAGTTGGCTTTAAAAGTATTCAAATGTGGACATCAGGAAGATTTCTCTGCTTTGAAGAGGTTGATTTATCAAAAACTAATCAATATGAGCCAGCACGGAGGGCCCACTTATGAAGGAAGGACATTCTCGTATCCCCTATCGCTCGATGCAAGACAATTCGCGGCTAAACATTGCTACGAGACCCTTTTATGATGAACTCTGTTACACCGAAGAAGAATTACAATTCCGACAACGCGTAATTAATCTGCGAACTGCGAGCAAAATCGATGCCCAGCTGCTTAGCACAGAAGACAGCTGGTTTAATGAAGATAAAACCCAGGCCTTGGCTGCAGTGAATGAGGGATCGTGGTTGTTGAGTGTTCAATATCGGCCACGCCACGAACTGAGCTTAGACGACTTTCATGCTGAAATCCTTCCTCCTCAGCGGGTAAGCTGGACGGGCCTGAGTATGATGATGAGGCAGATTGGCGATTACCTCTTGATCAGAAATGATGCACTTAGCAAAGCACATCTTAACCAGCCATTTAATTATGTGTTACTGGACAGCATGCAGATTCTGCGAAAACTGGCTGCCATCAATGATGCAGAATATGTCAGTGAACAGTTGCAGTTGTTCACCCAATACTTACGGGCAGTCGAAGTGATGACCTCACCTATGGCCGGCAGCGATCGCCTGTTTTTAGCGGATTGTCGCAGTACTATTGAAAAAGACATTCAATTTGATATCCAGCAAAAACTGCAATCCCGGCAGTTTAAAATAAAAATCGAACGTCTTCATCATGAGTTGACCAATCTGGCCCAGAAACGACACACAGGAATGCATTTTGCTGTAACCGCTTACGATGCAAATCCACACCCCTTTTGGGAACTCTACAAAGACGCACAGACGATTGGCTCTCAGCGGGAGTTTCCGACTCTGGCAGCAAAACATTGTGCACAAATAACCAGCGAAACAAATGAGCTTGCCCCAGGGTCTTCCGGTAATCTCGCAGCACCTGAATCCATTCGCCTGACTGCCGAGGATCTGAAGCAGTGCCCTGGTTTTAAGTTTATCGATAATTTGCCATCAACCATTCATGAAGCTTACGGTCAGGCGATTAGTGATTTACAGGAAGTGTTAAGATTTCAGAATATCCTTGAGCAACTCTCACAGCTGCTCGATCAGGCCGGAGAAGTGTTTACCATCACACAATTTCGCTCGCAAATGCTTGATCTCTTTGAAGGAATTGAACTGTTCGTACAACGTTCGCAAGCCCCGGTTAAGGAAGTATTGGAGGCCAATAGCGCCGCCTATCATCAATCCATTCAAGACAAACAGGATATTCGCTGGTGGGAAAAATGGGTTTCGGATAAGCCCGAAAAAATTGATAGCTTTATTAACAATCAGGATAATTTGTCACGTTTTGCTGTAACCCCTGTTAATCTGCAGCAGGTTGAAAAGCAAATTATGGAACAAACGAATCAAATAAAAACGCACCTCCATCAGTTCGCCAGCGAGGAAAAACAGTTGGAACTCATCAGCTCAACCAAAGAACTCATGGGGCAAGTGATGAACTCTATGCAATCCTGGGTTAATCAGCAAAACCGCCTTGCCGGCCTGCCTGAAAAACCAATGCTCCAGACGCCAATTACAAATTCCTATCCAAAAAAAAATAAATTGCTCGAAACCAAAACACAGGAGCCTGCAAGAAGAAATCGCTTACCAGTAACAGAAAAGGCGAGCGCGAAACGGTCTGAACGATCCCGATTTTTTAAATCCTCTCCAGAGCCTCTTAATCAGATATTTATTTCACCGGCCACAGATACTCGCCGGCCGCTGCCCGCTTATAGCCCGCCCTCAATCGCCGCAAGGTCTAATGAAACTACGGCTCAGGAGGTTGCAGCCTTCAATCCGCTTATTTTTTTTAGCATCCTTATTTTATTGCCTTTAGGAATTATACTGCTTAAATTGCTCTATGATCGTTATCAGTCAAGAACGTCTAACCCTGGCGCAACCCAGGAAGTCAATCCGTTACAATATGAAGAAAGTCTCATTAAAGCCGAGGACTCACTGGCGGTTATTGCTGGCTATGTCAGCGCTTATGGTGATGAAGACGAAAAGGCTGTTCTCGAGGAGTTTAGCGACACCGCTAACAGGTTAAAATCCCGGCAGAAAGCGATGCACTATGATCAAAACGCATTGGAGAGCTTGCTGGAAGAGTTAAATGACTTTATCCAGGACCATCGCCTTGCAAATAGCAGCCCTAAAACTTAGGGCGTGCTTTAAGTTCTGGCAGGAAAGAGTCAGGAACAACTGAGCGCTGATACTGGGTTCTGGCCAGATTTCGCCCCATTTTTTTCAGTTTCACCAAGTGCTTTACCCAGCGAAGGAGGTGCTTTTGATACAGGTGGTTGCACCACTGTTTTGTCTTTAGACAATTTACGTAAATCATCAAGAAACTTGTGAGTAATATCTGCACTTTTCATTGGTCGAACCGAATCATAAGCACCAAAGGTCTCCAACTCGTTATCAGTCTCCGATATCTTAAAATCCGTCGAGCTGGCATTGCTGCCATGTTTTACAGCCCGTTCATGGACGGCATACTTGCTTTGCATATCTGCCAGAATTGCTTTTACCAATATCGAATTGAGCGAACCATCATTAATTGCACCTTTAGTTAAAATCATCGCCAGAATATTGCTGCGTGAATAGCCGAATTTCTTATCAAAATACGTGGGTACTTCCTGATCCCTTACTTTCGTGGTTACAAAAAAGCTCGCAAACTGTGCTCCAATACTGGCCGGTTCAAGATACTTTTTGACACAATCATCAATAAACTTTCGGAAAGCCTCTTCGGTTTTAAACGAGTCTACCCATTTGTACATGGCATTATGAAAATTAGAAACAGCACTTACACTTCGACTGTGAATAAATTTTTCATTGGTTCTGGAGTAGGTCATAATTCGCTGTGTGTATGCAGCACTGTTAAATACTTTTGTATTGATGGCATGTCTGACACTGGCAAGATTGCAACCCACCTCGTCCTGAAAATCGACAAGCATGCTGTTAATCAGATTATTGACCAGATGGGTATTCAGAGAAGTAGTCTCATGGCCCCCCTCGCTAAAAATCCAGGCCAGTTTTTCAGAGCCTTTCAGGCGCGTCGTTTTGATATAATTCAATACACTGGTTGCACGGTAACGATTAGTGAACCAGCTGAAAGTGCCAGGGGTATAATTACGCTCAATAATCTCCGCTATAAAATTAGTTAAAGCCGAATCACCATTCTTCCCGCTAATCTCATCCTGCTCATCCGCCCAGGCAAATAATTGCTTAAAGCAAGCATCCATGACCTGCGGATCGACATGCGATTTTAATTTAATATTGGATTGTGTTTCTTTGTTACCATATAAAGGCAAATCATCTCGACTGATATACCTCGACCACTTCATGATTGGTTTGTAGCGGTCTATTTTATCCAGTATATTTGTAAAATCGGTCGCTTTACCTGTAGTTCCCAAATGATCCAGGATGCTCTTTTCATGCTTATTAACGGTGTCTTGCATCCTCTCGAGAAAAACCGCATTCGTTCTTTCGCTTAAATTTAGAAGATCCGTACGGAAATAAGTATCGGCTATGTCGTGAAGCTCTTTGTGGAATGCCCTGATTTCCTGTAAGGCAAGATATTCAGGATTATCTGGTCTGCAATTGACGCTGATCTTCGATAAGTCAGTAGCCTTTGACAGCAGTTGCCAGGACTCTGTTGCAGTGGACTTATCCAATTCCGGCAAATTATCGTCAATGGAAGGCAATGTTTGCTGGCTAAGCTGGGTAATAATTGATCTTTCCAGATTATCCAGGCCCAGCAAAATTTGATTGACATGAGGCAAAAATGAATCTCGCCAGATTTTATGGAAACGTTTGGAAATTTTCTCGTCATCATATTTACAAAGATCACTCATGCAATAGGCTGGACACATAGCCTCCATCTTTTTAAGTTTTTCAAGAGGCTCATCCGCCGCAGTAAGCTTTCGTTTCTGAATTTCCTGTATTAACCGGGAATGGTTTTCCACAGCTTCTGCAGTCTTCTTGTTTTGAGCTGCAGTCCATTCTTTGATACGCTGGACAACCTTGGGCTTTTTCTCCAGAAATGTATTAAAACTGGGAACCTTAAGCTGCCTTCTGTTGGCTTCACTCCCAGGATACCCGACTACCGCACGGTATAATTCATCATACTCCTCCTGAGTCACCGCAAGCATGTGATTAACAAATGATTCTTTATCAGTGGTTGCATTAAACAGCTTACTGTTTGCCGCCTCCAGATCCTCTATTTTTTTTCCGGAAAGACTTCGATAATCCAATGGCTCATCGCCAAGATATTCAGTCAGGCGCGACCGTAACACATCAGGATCATAAGTTAATAATTCATAGGTAAACGCCTCAAACATCTGCTCTTTAAATTCTTCACTACCTGCAAGATCACGAAAAGCAGTGGTTGAGCGGTATTTTTTTAATAAATTAAAATTTTCGGGATAACTATTGGCTGGCCAATGCGTTCTTCCCTCTACAACCGGTAAATCAGCAATTTGCGCGCTGGTAACACGAACCACATCCGGGTTGGTTACCATATCGATAGCTCTTGGCCCGCGAATGATTTTGCTATAGCGGTCATGGCACATATCAAAATCAATACCACCAAACAGGCTAAGATTGTCCGGATGTCTGTCTTCATCCCCGATGCGCAGCCAGGCGGCAAGTTGTCTTGCGACATTTTTCTCCAGCAAGGTCTGCATTGACGGATCGACCCACATTTTCTCGATGGCGTCAGTCGGCACATCATCCGTTATTTTAAGCAGAGGCTTATAGTTTGGAAGATCAAATGAAACCGTACCCACAATCTGGCCGTCGCGATAAACCAGTCGCTCCTCAGCCATAAACTCACCCATCGACAGGCGCAGAGACACACTACTCGCTACAGAATATTTTGCCAGCAAGACTGGATAAAGCTCATTATCGACTGGCTTGAAAAACCCTTTCTTGATTGAACCATCAGTGTCCAGAAATTCAACGCGGCTTATCGTATGACCAGAAGTTGGAACGGGCGTTCCTGAGGTGGTAAATGTTAACTGATTGTGTTGAAAGGCCTTCAATGGCAGCGACATGGCTCATCCTTAAAATTTCTGTGCAATGCAGAATATTCATATTAAGCAGAAATCTTGCCAGAATTCAATAGTAGATTGCTTATTAATTAACCTTATGTAGGGTGTTCCAGAATCAGAGTGCAAAAAAAGATCAAGCTAAGATTGAAATTTATTCAACCCAGAAATAATTATATGAATAATAAGGATTTCGTGTCGGCGTCAGTCTTTATAACAAATGAAGAAGGAATCCATTTCTCTACAATTTATTCGCAACTCCCCCCCCAAGTACGTCATCCTGAGCGTAGCGAAGGATCTCCTGAATCTGGCTCAGTTCCAAGCAGTCTGAGATCCTTCGCTACGCTCAGGATGACGTATCTGGGGAGTTACCTTTTATTCTGAGTATTCTCTGAAGATGACTCAATTTCATCTCTTACCTTTTTACTTACCGTTTGTGCTGTTTCCCTTGAACGCGGAGTGCTGAAAAAGGTCCAGTTTCCGGTGTGTCTATGGTGAATCAGGTTTGGTATGCCAATCAGCAAGATACTAAAAAAGTTTGCAATAATCCTCATTCCCTGACGATAGGCTTTACGGCTATCACCTTCCAGAGCATCAAGCAATGGCTTTTCAGCTTTTTCCAGACGCTTATTTAGCTCCTCCCTGGTCCTTGGACTGGCGTCTCCGGTCAGGCTGTCATGTAAAATGCCATACAGCGCCTTTCGATAGTCAGCTTCATGAGATAGCATCTTCTGGTATTTTTGAGGATTGGTCTTTTCAAGACGCTTGCGCATCTGCTCGCATTGTTCTTCAATAAACATTGCAATTCTGAAAAACTTTTGACTGGTGGTATCTTGCCCTTTTAATAAATCCAGTATTTTTTGCTCAAGTTGCAAGCTTTCCAGATGTTTTAGTGTGGTCATTTGGACATGCATCTGAGAGAGGGGCTTGGCTAATTTCTTTTTAGCATCAGTGTCCGGCTGTAAATTATCCGGTTTACTCGCAGCAATGGCTGTAAATGCCTCTTCTATCAACAGTTTTTGGCCGGAAGGGGGTAAATTATTAGAAAATATTTCCCTCAGCAGCACTTTAAAGTCATGAGATTTTGCATCGCTTCCCACTGCCAGACTTGAGTAACGTACATTTCCAGGTACAACACGCTGCAAATTGGCGATTAACTGCCTCTGCAGCTGGGCCTCTGGTTTCAAAAGCTCATGGCTCAATAAGTTGTTTCGGGCAAGATTCACAACGGCCTGCAGGAAACACTTGCGCATTTCAGCATTCGGTTCTGCCTGAACCGCAGTTTGCAGCTCTGCGGAAAAAGGCAAAAGCAGGTTACGAATGTCATTTGCAGTATAGGGCACGTTATGGCCCTGAAATAGACTCAGCAGCTGGTGCTTTTCGGGATCGATACCGATGGCCATGATATCACCTGCGCCTATCCCTTTGTCGAACAGCCGCATTAATTGCTCTGCCAATTGGGGATAGACTTGCAGTTGATCAACTAAGCTAATGAGATTAGCTTCTTGTGTTTCATGCCTTAAAAGAAACTGCAGTAAACGAATCTCCGACTCATTCTTTAATCGCGGCAATACAGCCAGCGGATTATCGCCGGGATAAACAAGATAACATTGTGCAAGTGACGCCATTGCTTTTTCATTTCTGGGCCCGGTTTCCAGAATCTTTGGCTTGATCTCTTCCAAAAATACCTGGGTTTTTTGCAGGTGGTCAGCTAAGTCTTTTCCTTTCAGCGCATTGATCTCAACCATGCGTTTTAACAGGCGTAAATAGTCAATGTTGTTCTGATTGGCATAGAAATGATCAAACTGTCCCTGGTTGCTTAACCATAGCATAATACTCACTTTGGCAATCTTGTCCTGGTCCGGTGAGTTCAATTCGCTAATGAAGGGTTTCAATCGCTGAAACTGCGCAGGATCAAGCAGTAATTCAGTGTAGGTTTCAATCCCGTTTTTTTGCAAGAGGTGAATTGCCTGATGAAGCGCTTGATCGTCTGCGATGCTATAAAACTGATCTCGCTCCATTGTCGTGGGTTGACTAGCCAGCACTGAGGGCAAATAATAGCAGCCGTGCATTTTATCGAGATAAAACTGCAGATCATTTTCTCCATCACGAAGACGGTTTAAAATCACTTTTGCTTCACTATCATTGCGAATACTGTGCAGACAATTCTGTATCAGCGGGGATTTACTCGAACGAAGAAATGCGGCGATTATGGTTTCCTTAGTTGTGCTACTCAGGCTTTTATCCAGGGAAGACCAAAGTGTTTTAACCTGATTACAGTTTTCGCGGATCTCATCTGGAGTCTTGCCCAGCATGTTCTCTTTTATATAGCTAATCAGCGCCGGAAGAAAAGCAGCTGTGGAGTAGCCGGAATATAAATGAGACAGATTGGCAGAGTCTAAAAATAATAATAAAACCCCTCGCTGGGCCGCTAGAGTCTTATTACTTAATTTAGTCAGCGCAGCCAGTTGCTGATAAAACGGATTTTCCTTCCTAAGGCACTTTTGCATTGAGGCGACGCTTCGATATCCGACCAGGCCAAGCTCTTTAATTGCCTTCAAGCCCGGATTAGCAATTGCTTTATCGACATTAGCCTGCAAACTATCTAATAATTCTGTATTCTGCTCATAGCCCCCTCTATCACTTGCCAATTGCGTGAACTGTTCGATGATATCGCTATCAGGGTGGACTTTGCCATTTCTCAGAAAGATAGCCTGCAGGATATTACGGACCAATGGATTGTGAATAATGGGTGCGTCCTCAGTCCCTATCAATGGGGTCGCTCCGGCTTCAACGGAGCTTACCTGGATGTTGGCAGCTGAATTCACTACTTTAGGTTCAAAGCTGCTCATAAAAAGGACTTCTCGTTCCTCAGGTTTTTTATTGGTGTTTTTAATGATACCGGCTAACCATTGGCCAGGATCATCCTTCCGATATTCAAGATGGAACGCGGCAAGTTGCCCATCTTTATCAACAAAACCGAAGTCTATCGATGCCAGCTTATTGTTGGCAAAATTCTCAGGATCTTCCTCTGCCTTTTTCAAAGGATGTTCATACACATTGGCACCGAACAGCATCTTTAATACTGCGCCAAACATGTTACCCTGGGTATAAAATTCATGATCGCTTTTTTCGGAATCCTTCCATGTTTGAAGGTGGAGCAGGCATTCCTCAAGGGTGCCCATAAAAGTAGAGCGCTCGAAATCGGGCTCGAGGGTTGAAATATTTGTTCCACCTCCAAGTACGAAATCGCTTCCGAAGGCGGTGAACACTTCATTATAGGTTCCTCTAATCAGATATGGAGGCATCGCTATTGGCCACTAGTAATTAAATAAACTATGATTATACTCTTATTTAAGTACAAATACTGATAATACAGTGTAAATATTGTTACTATTTGAATAATTTATTGTAAAAATTTATGAATTTTAATCTTATTGGCTGTGGCCGCCTGGGAAAACAACTCGCTTTTGCCCTTATTTGTTCAGGGCAAGGCAAATTGCACTCTGTGTATAATAAGCACTATGAATCCGCCGTGAATTCCGTCAGTTTACTAGGCGAGGGAGATGCGATAAGTGAATTACAGGCGCTTTCCCGGGCGAGTCTGCATTTCATTACTACTCCTGACTCAGTAATCCCGGAAATTGTCCAACAGCTGCAGCATTATGAGCCTATTCTCAAAGGCTCTACCATTATCCATTGCAGCGGCGTATTATCATCGGCCATTTTATCCCCCTTGCGTGCTCTGGGCTGTCATATTGCGTGTATTCATCCATTAAAACCTTTTCCTCATCAGGCGCTCAATGCAGAAATTTTTAAAGATTGTTATTGCAGTATTGAGGGAGATGAAAAAGCGGTAGAAATTATTTCACCCTTATTTGTAAATCTTGGCGCTAAATTATTCAGCATTGAGGCAAGTCAAAAAATGCTTTACCACAGCGCTGCTGCAATTGCCTCAAATTATCTGGTGACAATTGCCCATGCAGCTGAACAATGTATGCGTGAGGCAGGGGTTGAAAAAGAAATAGCAAAGGAAATTATTGTTTCCCTGATGCAAAACAGCCTGTTTAATGTCCGCAATGCCAAGGATTTGCCTCATGCATTAACTGGCCCAATCGCTCGTGGTGACGAAGAAACGATACGCCAGCACCTGCAATCTATGCTCGATCCGGTGATTGAATCATTCTATCGTAAAGCAGGGCTGGCTACTTTGGCATTCGCGCCCTTATCAGAAGAAAAGAAAAAGAGTCTGCGATCGATATTGGAGGACTAGCGTTGAAACAGTCAAAAGGCTTTCATTTAACATACTGTTTGCTCTTCACATATAGGACTTTTTTTACTGTAGCAACCATCTGTTTAGCTTCATCATAAATCGTGACTGTAAAAACCGGATTTATTTTTCCTTTGGTTAAGGCTTCCTGGCGAATTTGCTCAATCTCTTCATCGCTTAATTTGAACTCGGCAAATACCCTGCCTTTTCCTGGACTGAGATACTGAATTTCACCTTGCTGATCCCAGACAATAAAATCCTTGCCCAGCCGTTGTAAGAGCATAAGCATAAAAAAGGGATCGGTCATCGAAAACAGGCTGCCGCCAAAATGAACCCCTACATAGTTTTGATTATACCAGCGTAATTTAAGCGATACCCGAATGTAACTATAATCAGCCTTTATTTCATCAACGTGAATCCCAGCGCCCCAGAAGGGAGGCCAGAGATTCATAATCCAGCGTAATTTGCGGGCGGTAAGTTTCATACTGCGGTCTCGTTCGAACGAATCACTTCGAGAGAAGTGACTGCCTGCAATCCACGCGGCAAGCGGTTACCGCGGCGTCCGCGCTCAGCACGATAATGATTCAGATCGACCGGCTTAAGGGTAAAATGCCTTTTTCCTGCATGAACAGTTAACTGATCGGCTTCACAAAGCACTTGAAAATCAACGATGAACTCTTCCCGCGCACTTGATTTTGCACTGGGGATGCTAATCATTTTATTGCCTTTACCCTTAGTTAAAATTGGCAATTCTTTTGCTGAAAAAATAAGCAGGCGGCCAATATTGGTCGCACAGGCAATCAGATCATTCTCTATATTATTTACCGGTCTTGGTGACAGAAGACGGCTATTCTCAGGCAATTTGAGACAGGCCTTGCCATTGCGGTTTTTGACATACAGCTCACCAAGCTGGGTGATAAAACCATAACCCGCATCGCTGGCGAGCAAGATGTAGTTTTCTGCTTCCCCGGAAGTCACTGCCTCGAACAGCATACCGTCAGCGGGATTTAGCTTGCCAGTCAGCGGCTCACCCTGGCCTCTGGCAGAGGGCAGCACATGCCCAGGCAAGGCATACACCTTTCCTTCACTATCAAAAAACACAACCTGCTGATTACTGCGCGCATTGGTTTGCGTCTTGAATCCATCACCCGCCTTGTAGCTCAAATCCTGGCCATTCACATCATAGCCTTTGGCCGCCCGCACCCAACCTTTTTGCGATAAAATGACGGTGATTGGCTCATTCGGAAGGATATCCTCCTCTTTTAAAGCCTGTGAATCCTGACGCTCCATTAAAGGAGAACGTCTTAAGTCGCCATAGCTGTCGCGATCGGCTGCTATTTCAGTTTTAACCAGATTTCGCAATTTCCCTTCGTCGGCTAATAAGGCCTCGATATGATCGCGCTCTTTACATAAGTCCTTGAGCTCAGCCTGCAAGCGGATTTCCTCAAGCTTGGCCAGATGGCGCAGCTTCATTTCCAATATGGCCTCAGCCTGCCTGTCGCTTAAAGAAAACCGCTTCATCAACGCCAGTTTAGGCTGATCTTCCTCACGGATAATGCGAATAACCTCATCAAGGTTTAGATAGGCAATAATCAAACCCTCAAGAACATGAATGCGCTCAAGAATTTTATTCAGACGATATTGCAAACGCCGGGTTACTGTTGCCAGACGAAATACCAGCCATTCCTTCAATAAACTTAAGAGATCTTTAACCCGGGGTTTGCCATCCAGGCCAATCATATTGAAATTGACCCGATAACTGCGCTCCAAATCGGTGGTGGCAAATAAATGAGACATCAAGCCCTCAACATCGACCCGATTCGACTTGGGTATAATAACCAGGCGAGTGGGATGCTCATGATCTGACTCATCGCGCAAATCCTCAACCATGGGTAATTTCTTTTGCTGCATTTGAGCCGCTATCTGCTCAATGACGCGCGCTCCTGATACCTGATAAGGCAAGGCATGAATAACAATCTGATGTGCTTCCACATGATAAATAGCCCGCATTTTCACTGAGCCCTGACCCGACTCATACATAGACCTTATTTGCTGTGGCGGGGTAATAATCTCAGCCTGGGTTGGGAAATCGGGGCCTTTGATATGCTGCAAAACATCATCAAGTTCTGCCTGCGGGTGTTCCAGCAGATGAATACAGGCATTGGCTACTTCTATCAGATTATGCGGTAAAACATCAGAAGACATGCCCACGGCAATCCCGGTGGCTCCATTTAACAGCACATTGGGCAGGCGCGCCGGCAATAAAGCGGGCTCCTGCAAACTGCCGTCAAAATTATCGACCCAATCTACAGTGCCCTGCTGTAATTCCGAGAGTAGTAATTCCGCATAATTGGAAAGCCTGGCCTCGGTATAACGCATCGCAGCAAATGACTTGGGATCATCAGGAGAACCCCAGTTTCCCTGGCCGTCAACAAAAGGATAGCGATATGAAAAAGGTTGCGCCATCAGCACCATGGCTTCATAGCAGGCCGAGTCGCCATGAGGATGGAACTTACCTAATACATCCCCTACCGTCCGCGCTGATTTTTTATGTTTGGCAGTCGCTTTCAGGCCTAGTTCAGACATCGCATAGACGATACGACGCTGAACAGGCTTCAGCCCATCCGCCAGATGAGGCAGTGCTCTATCAAGAATCACATACATTGAGTAATCGAGATAAGCTTTCTCGGTGAACTCAGTAAGCGGCTTTTGCTCGATGTTATCAATTGCTAGCATAATTTAGAGTTTCTGGTTACTGTTTGAACAAATGATCGTTGACCACTATTATAGCCGGTTTAGCTTGCGCTTGATAGCTGAGTGAACTTTGAGCAAAAGATGGGGAGAGGTATTGAGTGATACTGCCATAAGTGAGGAATTTTGTCCTTCCCGCGAAGACGTTGCTGCGTGAATAGGACTAAGCAACCAACCTGTCGTCTTTGCGAACAAAGTGAAGCAATCCAGTTCGGAATTTGAACAAAGTTAGGAGTTGGATTGCTTCGCTAACGCTCGCAAAGACAGTTGTTTGTGCACATATCTTTATTTACTCAACAACGCCTTCCCGCGAAGTGGGATCCATTCCTCGATTGGCATTATAGCTAGCTCAGAGATATATCCCTTAATTTCACAAACGAAGTGCAACATCGTATATACTCGGTGTTGCTATGGGAAAACAATACAATCAGCTCTCGATGGAGGAGAGATGTAGAATATCCATTCTTCAAAGAGAAGGCTATTCACTCCAAAAGATTGCGACAGCTCTGGATCGCTCGGCATCTACAATATCTCGAGAGTTGAAAAGGAATATAACCAAAACGAAAGGCTATGATGCGAATTATGCTCAAGCCCAGACGAGAGCTCGCAGATGGACAGGGGGCAAGCTTGAGCGCCGACCTGAATTGCGAAAAGCTGTGTTAGACCGCCTTGCTATGGGATGGTCTCCTCAGCAGGTCGCAAAAAGGCTGGCGCGAGAGCAAGGATGCAATGTTATTTCTTATGAGTCAATCTATCGTTTCATTTATCAGCAAATCAAACGAACTAAAGACTATAGTTGGAGGCATTATCTTCCCAGCGAACGGTATCGGCGTCGAAGCAAACTAAAGAGAAAACACTCCTCTACCTCATTTATTAAAGACAGGGTTTCGATTCATGAGCGGCCACGACACGTAGCAAACCGCAAACAGATAGGCCATTGGGAGGTTGATTTAATGCAGTTTTCTAAACGAGGAGGCGCTCTTTTAGTCGTTCACGAACGGTATTCCCGAGTACTCTTTTTATTCAAAATACAAACAAAGGAAGCGAAGCCTATTGCAGAGCATCTTGTTAATTTTTTTACCCAATTACCCATTAACATGGTTAAAACGGTCACTTTTGACAATGGCACGGAGTTCTCAGAACATCACCAGTTAACACAGCATCAAGTTAGAACCTATTTTTGTGACGCCTACTCACCCTGGCAAAAAGGGGGCGTGGAGAATGCTATTGGAAGAATACGACGCCACTTGCCAAGAAAAACCAACTTTGAAGACATTAATGAAATGGACTTGCAACAGATTCAACGTTTTTATAATTTGACTCCAAGAAAATGTTTAGGGTATAAAACTCCAGCAGAAATTTTTTCTAACAAACTGTTGCACTTCAAATGTGAACGCAGCTCCCCGCCTTCGCGGGGAAGATAGTTTAAAATACAACTGAGCTTAACTTAATGGCAGTGAAGCTCGACTTATTGGCCTAACCCCATGCGAATTAAACCGGTTCGAGAGTCGGCATCGGCGTTTTCAATCACGGTTTTCGCATTATCCGTAAGCAATTGAGCTCCATTCAGGCTGCGTTTAAAAAAGCCGCTATGCTGGTAAGCATACTGATGAATCTCCCTAACCAGATTGATATCATCCATCCGGTCCTTGTATTTTAAAGTGAGTTCCGCGGCAAATTTGGAGCGTGAGAAAGGTCTCTCAGCAATATGCTGTCGAATATCCGCTCTTGTCAGCGTCGGATGCTGGTCTACGAAGTTGCTGGACTTGAACCAGGAGGATTGTCCTGCGTACAGGGCCTGATAAATTTTCTTAAACGCCGCGACAAAACGCTCATTCTCTGCCGGCACCAGTTCAGGGTAAGCCGCTTCCCACAGTAATTCCAGCTCCTCTGCTTTTAATACATTGGCTGTTTTGGCAGCTTCATAAGCTGCTGTATAACCCGCCGCCTGTGGATTAGAGGGCGCCATCTTTGCGAAATGAGGCAGCAAATGCCAGTGTTTTAACTCGACCGCCAGTTCTATTGCCGTTTTATTCTCATATTTTAACAGCAATGCGTCATTATCTGAGAGCGGGTTATATCGGGCAGTCAAAGCGATTAGAAACTTTTCCTGATTTTCCTGTACAGCAATATGAAAAGCGTTGATAGCCCCGCTCTCAGCTTGCTCATATCGCCATTCGGGATTCGCCCCTTTTGCTAGTAAATCACCAGCCAGTTCAAATTGCTTGCATTGGGCGGCCCATAACATGGTGGGGCTATATTGCTGCCTGTCGGCTTCGTCTGTCTTTTCTTTTGTTAATAGCTCTACAACTTCCCAGTTCTCAAGAACTGCCGCCAATCGAGCCGGAGAAAGACCGTAGGGGTTTTGCAAGGTCCTGGCTGTGCAGCGGGACAAATAGGGCTCGGCCGCAAAAGTGAGGATAGCTTCCTTATTGCCTCTTAAAATGCCCAGATGCAGACGGCTTATCTCCTGCTTTCCCTCTTCTTCATATAACCACAAGGTTCCTGGCGGCATGGCAGCAAAAATTCCATTTGCAAGCTCAGTCTGATTATCCTCCTCAGCCCGAAAAATTACTTCAGCAAATGCCTGAGTATCTTTAATAGTATTGAAGTCATTAATTAGGGCTTCCACCAGATACCATTTCTTGAAATGAGCTGCCAAAAGAATAGGGGTATACCCATTATCAGTGGTCTGACTGCAACTGGGCTGGATACCCGGCAATGCCAGAAGCTCCTGAATCCACCTAAGGGCTGCCTGCTTTTTTTCTTCTGAAGAATTGGGGTAAGGAGCATGGATGGCCGCATAATGTAGAATATTCCATCTGCCGATTCGTTCCTGCCTGGAGACATTG
Organism: Legionella genomosp. 1; assembly: GCF_900640215.1. Lineage (NCBI taxonomy): Bacteria > Pseudomonadati > Pseudomonadota > Gammaproteobacteria > Legionellales > Legionellaceae > Legionella > Legionella genomosp. 1. The sequence goes on along the minus strand of NZ_CAAAJH010000024.1, from coordinate 7,031 downwards.
TTTATTTTCAATAAGCGGATAGCCAGATCCATTTTTCCAGCTTTGGCGGCCAAAAGGGCTGCCTGTCCAAACCGCTCAGTATCTCCCTTACTGACTTCGGAGATGCAAGTAAATGCTGCGACTTTTTCCCAGTCGCATTTTGCTGCGAAAAATACAATCGGAGTTTGGTTTTCGGAATTGATTTGGCTTAACTCTGCCTTATCTTCTAATGTTTCCAGCATGTTTTTTAATTCTGCAACTGATTTTGCACTGAATAAAGGCATTAAGTTTCTCCGCAGATGGGTATAGAGAGCATTTGGTGGGCTATTTTTGCACAAAAATAGCTATGAATCAATATTTAAACAATCAGGCATTGGATGGATGCCTCAGACAAACCCTGAGAAATCTCCTCATTTTTTCATTCACCTTATCAGGCCAAAATGACTTTAAATAGTGTCATTTCCGCGTAGGCGGAAATCCATCTTGCAAACAAAGTTAGGAATTACCTTGAGGAATAGATTCCCGCCTATGCGGGAACGACAGATAGTAGAACTTTTTGAGCAATTGTTAAGTTATCCCCTGACTATATAAATAATGAGGGGAACCATCAGGGACAACCCGAGGCACTTAGGAGGGCAGAATGACTGAGAAAACAAGGATTTGTAGAAGGCCGGACTCAGGCTATTTCTGATAATCGTTTTGCAATTCTAAAGGCATCATTGCCTGAAGTCTTTCATACAGATCCAGTAAATCCGCACAGAAAACCTGAAACTGCTGGCGGGTTTGCCACAGTTCGTAATTTACTCCCTTACGAAAAGCCAGTTGCCTTGATAACATTTTGAACAGCTGTAAGTCCTGACTGGAAAAACTGAGATCCTGATTCATCTCCAGAAGCTCAATCAAGGTTTTATTTTGTTTGACCGGACGATGAACGTGCAGCAAATAAGCCTGCAGGGTCAATTGAAACGCAATATACATTAAAGAACTGATTGGGTTTAAATTATCTTTTATATGTTGTCCTTCAATAAAATCATCGCGTAAATTACTCATCAAATGATCAGCCGCATAGGCATGCTGAGTAGCTATTTTTAACAACTCCAGTGGCGAGTAGTAATGTTTATCCATTAGATGCTCAATTTGATACAATGCTCAATTAATCAGAACGCGGATTCTGCCAGATGTTTACTGAAATTGCGAGTACAGATAATAGTTCCCTTCCCTGGTTCCTGGGCGCATTAAATTTGCCGCATCGCCTGATTCAGGGACCACTGGCGGGCTTTAGCTGTTCGCCCATGCGGGCTTTATTTTACCGTTACACACCTCCAGCCTATTGCGTCTCGGAAATGATTTCAGCGCATGATGTTATTTACAAACATAGCGGGAAAAACCGCTACCTGCATCGCGCACCGGATGAAAACAAATTATGTTATCAGCTATCGGGAAATGATGGGGATTTAATGGCAAAGGCTGCAAAAAAACTGGAGATTCTCGGGGCTGATCTGATTGATATTAACTGCGGTTGTCCAAAAGCTAAAATCAGAAAACGCGGTGCCGGAAGCGCCCTTCTGGAGACACCCGATCATTTAGTTCGTATCGTAGAAAAAGTACGCGATGCGCTTCAATGTCCATTAACGGTAAAAATCCGTCTGCAGAATACTGACTCTGATCTCGCCTTAGTCCAGGCGCTGGAAAAAACCGGCATCGATGCTCTGATTGTACACGGACGGCGCTGGCAGGATGATTATGATGTAGCCTGCAACTGGCAGGCTATTCGTTTGATTAAAGAAGCAGTGAAGATTCCGGTCATCGCCAATGGCGATATTTGTGAAAGAAATTCTTTAGCAGCCGCCCTGGCAGCAACCGGCTGCGATGCATTCATGATTTCACGAGCAGGCACAGGCAAACCCTGGCTTTACCAGCATTTATTGAGTCCAAATGGCTTCGATGTTGCGCTTGAGGAGCGAATTGAATTATTCCTAAGGCATCTTGAAGAACTATCCTGGCTTGAAAATGAGTTTCAGGCCGTGCTGCAAAGCAAAAGCCTGATTCGTTATTATTTTCGAGAACTTGGATCAGTGCAATTACAGACCTATTATTCCCTGAACTCATTAACATCGATCAAAGAGTACATGACCAGGATGAATAAGCGTCTGACACCGTCTAGCGCAGACTACGTCCTCCATCCACATTCAACACCTGGCCCGTTATAAACTCATTTTTCACTAGGGCCAGAACTGCCTCGGCAATAAAATCAGGATGGCCATGGCGTTTCAAAAGGGTTTCAGCGATGATTTTCTGCTGCATCTGTTCTGATAAACTATTTTCTTTTTCGGGCCAGGCAATCGAGCCAGGAGCTACGGCATTGACTCGGACCTTCGGCGCGAATTCCTTCGCCAAAGCACGGGTTTGCATCAGGAGAGCCGCTTTGGTTTGACAATAAATCGCATATTCCTTCAGAGGGATTTCAGCATGAATGTCTGTAATATTAACAATCGCACCCTGCTGCTTTTTTAAATAAGGCAAGGCTGCCTGGCTGAGCTGATAGGGAACCTGTACATTCAGCTTGAACAGCGTATGCCACAAGCTTTCATCAAAGTTCTCAAAATGGTTTTTAGTAAACTGAGACGCGTTATTGACTAGCAGATCCAGCCGGCCTGCCCAGTTGATAACCGGCTCAATAAGCTGCTCGCCTTTTTCCAGGCTGGATAAGTTCTGACAAAAAATCTGTGCCGAAGCGGCTTGCTGCTGATTAAAATGCAATGCCAGACTATTCGCCTCTGCCTCCGATTGATGGTAATGAATAGCCACCCGATAACCTGCCTGATGCAAGTGCCCGGCAATGACTGCGCCGATGCGTCGGGCCGCGCCAGTAATCAATGCCACTTTTCTGACTTGTTTCCTGTCCTGATTCAAGGTATGTTCCCCCTTTTGCCTGTTAATTATGAATGTACCAACACCCTTAATCGCGCATCTCAGAAAGAATGAGGTCATTTCCTTTGCAGAATTTATGCATCTTGCTTTGTATTCACCGGAATATGGCTATTACACCTCCGCTCATCCCAAGTTCGGTGCTTCGGGTGATTTTATTACAGCCCCGGAGTTAAGTCCGCTTTTTTCACAGACCCTGGGCGAACAATGCCGGGAAATTTTAACGCATTTAGGTTCCGGTATCATCCTCGAGTTTGGAGCAGGCTCTGGTAAACTCTGCGTCGAGCTGTTGAAACAGCTGGCCAGAAAAGGAGCGCTGCCAGAAACTTATTATATTCTTGAAGTGAGCGGTCATTTACGCGAACGGCAGAAACAGCTTGTGCAGCAGGAAATTCCTGAGCTGGCTTCCAGGGTAGAATGGATTAGCGAATGGCCAAAGGCCTTTTCGGGGATTATTCTGGCCAATGAAGTTCTGGACGCCATGCCGGTTCATCGTTTTCTGCAAACCGACGAGGGCATTTGTGAAAGTTATATCGTCCTTGACGAGCAGGAACAATTGAAGGAAATCTTCAAGCCCTGCAGCAATTCCCGCCTGCTTACCTATCTGGGCGAAGTCTTGCCAAAAGAGTTTTCTCCCTATTTGTCGGAGGCTAATTTATATGTGGAAGGCTGGATTAGGCAGTGTGCCGCCAGTCTCGAACAGGGGGTTATGCTCTTAATTGATTATGGTTTTCCTCGCGCTGAATTCTACCATCCCGATCGAAATCAGGGCACACTTATGTGCCACTATCAGCATCAGGCCCATACCAATCCTCTTGTTTACATCGGCCAGCAGGATATTACTGCTCATGTGGATTTCACACAGATTGCCGAAGCGGCAATTGCAGCAGGCCTTGATGTGAGCGGCTATACCAATCAGGCTGCTTTTTTGTTGGGGAATGGTTTGCTAAGCTTACTGGAAGCGATTCAGGACGAAGGGCAGCGCCTGAGAGCCGCTCAAGCGGTTAAACAACTGATTCAACCTGATGAAATGGGTGAATTATTTAAAGTAATTGCCCTGTCAAAGCACTATGACGGAGACTTGGCGGGCTTTCAATTACAAGATAAACGAGCGAGCTTATAAAATGAGTAAATATTTGACTACCGTCGAATTGCAGAAAGAATCCATGAAATTTTCCGCAGGACACACCACCATATTTTCGGCCACCGAAAGAGAGCCCCTGCATGGCCATATGTATGGCGTGTATCTGGCTTTAACTACCTGGGTAGAAGAAAACGGAATGACCTTTGACTATCGCTACTATAAACAACGCATTCATAATCTCTGTCGTTTTTTGAATCAAACATTTCTGATGCCCCAGTATTCGCCGTTTCTTCAGTTTTCAGAAGATGAGGAATATTATTATTTTGTGTTTAACAAGAAGAAAATACCTTTCCTGAAAGAAGACGTCACCTTAATGCCTTTAACCAATATTACGGTAGAAGAATTATCGCGCTGGTTTGTTGAGGAATTAATCAAGGAAAAAGAAGAGCTGGACAGACACCGTATTGAAAAAGTCGTTGTAAAAGTGTTTTCAGCTCCTGGCCAATCAGCAAGCCATGAGTGGCAGCGGCAACACAGGCAGGCAAATGACTGAGGTGCTCAATGTTTGTATCCCCCATACCATGCGGGATAGTTTTGACTATCTGGCCGATGGGATACAGGCAGCATCCGGCTGCAGAGTCTACGTGTCATTTCGTAATAAAATCAGGCTGGGCATCGTAACCGGTAAGTCAGACTCAAGCCTGCCGGCAGACAAATTGAAAACCATTAGTGAATTGCTGGATGAAGAACCGATCATCAGTGACGAGATACTGAAACTTTGTCGTTGGATAAGTCAGTATTACCAATCCCCGCTTTCCGAGGTGTTGCCGCTGGCCTTGCCTAAAAAGCTGCGCGACGGGAAAAACTTAAAACCCTTAACCATCAGGCCATTGCTGCCCTTAGAGGAAAATCAGATCAGAAACCCTCTTTTGCTCAATGAAGAACAGGCACTGGCCGTTAAGGAAATTCATGCCCATCTTCACCATTACCATTGTTTTCTGCTTTATGGGGTAACGGGCAGCGGCAAAACCGAAGTGTATTTGCAAACCATCAGCAAAGTGCTTGCCCAGGGGCTGCAGGTCCTGATTCTGGTACCTGAAATTGGCTTGACACCGCAATTGCTGCGTCGATTTCAGGAACGTTTTGACTATCCGATGGCCGTTATTCACTCGGGGCTTAATGAAACCGAACGAAGCAAGGCATGGCAATTAGCTGCGGCACACCAGGTGGGGCTTGTGATTGGAACCAGAGCCGCTGTCTTTACCCCCATGCCTCGACTGGGCCTAATCATTATTGACGAGGAACACGACAGTTCATTAAAGCAAATGGAAGGTGTTCGTTATTCAGCCCGCGATACCGCTTTAATGCGTGCTCATACCGCCAATATTCCGGTTATTCTGGGTTCTGCTACCCCCAGTCTCGAAACACTTCACAATACCAGCCTGGGAAAATATACGAATTTGCCTTTACGCCACAAGGCGCTGAACCCATCCGCTTTGCAATTTCAGGTAATTGATTTGCGAAATACTCTGCTTAATCAGGGTTTAGCCCCGGCGACCCTGCAGGCAATTAAAGAACAGCTTCAGCAAAACAATCAGGTTCTTATCTTTATTAACCGCCGCGGTTTTTCTCCTGTTTTATTCTGCCAGCTCTGTGGATGGATAGCGGATTGTCCTGGCTGCGACAGCCATCTGACCTTTCATCGGCAGATTAATCGGCTAATCTGTCATCATTGCGGCTTTAATCAATCAGCGCCTCCGGGCTGCAGGAAATGCCAGAGCCCGGGACTTTTACCTCTGGGAACAGGTACCCAACGCCTGGAAGAGTTTTTGCAGGAAGAATTTGCCGATTATCAGATTATGCGGGTAGATCGCGATGAAGTGAGTCGAAAAAACGAGCTGAGCAAGCGGCTTGAGCTAATCACCAAGGGAGAAGCCCAACTCATTGTCGGCACTCAGATGATGGCCAAGGGACATCATTTCCCTAAACTTACTTTAGTGGTTATTGCCGATGCGGATGCCGGCTTTTTTCACCCTGATTTCCGAGCTATTGAACAGTTAGGTCAGCTACTGACCCAGGTTTCGGGGCGCGCCGGCAGAGCCTCCCTCGCTGGAAAAGTGATTATTCAGACGCATGTTCCGCAAAACCCCTATCTTAATTTGCTGATTAGAGAAGGCTATAACGCGTTTGCCGATGCCTTGTTAACAGCGCGTCAGCAAGCTGCTTTGCCGCCCTTTCACTACATGGCTTTAATTCGAGCCCAGGCACGTCATCCCGATAAAGTGATGGCGGCACTTAAGGAGATGAAAAAGCGTTTGTCTGCGTCTATGATTACGGTCCTTGGCCCGGCACCTGCCCCGATGGCGCGTAAAGGACACCAGCATCGCATGCAGTTATTGCTTAAATCACCGGCGAGAAAGCCCCTGCAAAATGCGTTGACCCAATTGCGGGAATGGTTAACAATAGATAAAACACATTCCAGCGTTCGCTGGAATATTGATATTGATCCCCTGGATTTATCATGACTCAAAAAAATAAAGTACATCAGCGCATTTTTTCCATTGTCTGGGGTGATATGGACGCCTTGGGGCATGTCAATAACGCACGCTATTTTGACTATTTTCAAGAGGCGCGGATTGAATGGCTGGCAACGCTGAACATTGATCTGAAAAAAAATACAGGACCTGTGGTTATTCATACCGCTTGTACCTATTTAAAACCGGTTATTTATCCCGCCACTCTGGTGCTTGACAGCAGCATTCACAGTATTGGCCGCTCAAGCTTTGTGATTGACCATGACCTGTTTCAAAATCAGGAATTAATGGCCCAGGGCATAAGCAAAGTAGTCTGGGTGGACTATAAGCTGAATAAATCAATTCCTATTCCTGATGAAGTTCGGAACTGTTTCAGTTAATTGTGCAGGGGGGAGTTTTCGCAATTATCTGTAGGTTGGGCCCTTGGCCTGAGGGATCGACTCGTTTTAAAAAAACTGGACTTGCATCCCATAACGTGATCTCATTGATTCCGACGAAAGACTCAA
>NZ_CAAAJH010000023.1:0-30015 GCF_900640215.1 Legionella genomosp. 1 | reverse complement strand
ACGTCATCCTGAACGCAGTGAAGGATCTCCTGAATCTGGCTCAGTTCCAAGCAGTTTGAGATCCTTCGCTACGCTCAGGATGACGTACATGAGGAGTTCATAAAATAATCAGTTTTTAAGTTTCAATTTTCCATTCATAACAACAGCAGCAATTGCGCTCTGATCGTCTCAACGTCATCCTGAACGCAGTGAAGGATCTCCTGAATCTGGCTCAGTTCCAAGCAGTTTGAGATCCTTCGCTACGCTCAGGATGACGTACCTGAGGAGTTCATAAAATAATCAGTTTTTCAGTTTCAATTTTCCATTCATAACAACAGCAGCAATTGCGCTCTGATCGTCTCAACGTCATCCTGAACGCAGTGAAGGATCTCCTGAATCTGGCTCAGTTCCAAGCAGTTTGAGATCCTTCGCTACGCTCAGGATGACGTACCTGAGAAGTTCATAAAATAATCAGTTTTTCAGTTTCAATTTTCCATTTATAACAACAGCAGCAATTGCGCTCTGATCGTCTCAACGTCATCCTGAACGCAGTGAAGGATCTCCTGAATCTGGCTCAGTTCCAAGCAGTTTGAGATCCTTCGCTACGCTCAGGATGACGTACCTGAGAAGTTCATAAAATAATCAGTTTTTAAGTATCAATTTTCCATTCATAACCACACCGAGAATCGAGGTCTGATCGCAGCAATAAATCAGAGTGGACAGACGATTCTGTCGGCTGGTTGATTCAAGCCGCGGGTGCTTATTATTAATAACCAGACAATCCAGAAATGAACCCTTACTCAGAAAATCATATCCCCATGCTCCTTTTGCAAGTTGACCTCCTTTAAGCACCTGATTGAATAATATATTGCCGCTATTACCTGCTTTGCCCAGGCAAATCAAATTTCGTTTTCTGGCTAGTAAACGTTGCCCATAATCGAGCCAGCGCAGCTCTTCAAAAGGGGAAAGACCAATATGACTGTCTGTCCCAATTGCGAAGCGGCCCTGATGTTCAAGATAGGGAATTAAAGGGAAGTAACCATCTCCCAGATTACCTTCCGTTGAAGGACACAGCACCACATTCGCTCCACTTGCAGCAAGCTTTTCAACTTCATGGGGCGTAAGATGAGTAGCGTGTACCAAATTATAATGCTGATTGACTGCCACCGAATTTAATAACCATTCAACAGGTCGTAACCCCAGCACTCGCATACATTGCTCAACTTCCCCCGTCTGCTCGGCAATGTGCATATGAACAGGAACAGATTGGTCGATGGATTGACTGAGCTCAATAATTTGCTCAGGAGCAACCGCGCGAATGGAATGAATGCCTACTCCAATGTTCGCTCTCGAATAATGGCTGCAAGCGGCTTTCGAAGCCTCGTATAACTTCCAGTAATCATTCAGACTTTTGGATATAAACCGCCTCTGCTCAGGTTTAGCCGGATTTTTCAAATCATATTGCTGGTATAAAACCGGAACCAGAGTAATTGCGATGCCTGCCTGCTGTGCAGCAGAGACGAGACGCTCTCCCATTTCCGCGAGATTTCCGTAAGGCTTTCCATCCTTCTCATGATGAAGATAATGAAACTCCACCACCGCCGTATACCCTTGTTGGATTAATTCTCGATAGAGCCGAAAAGCAACTTCTTCCATTTTATCAGGAGTCATTTCCAAAGCACTGCGATACATCGCCTCGCGCCAAGTCCAAAAATCATCGCTTTGAGCCTCTTTTGAAAGGAATTCGGCAGTTCCGGCCATTGAATATTGAAATGCATGGGAATGCGCATTGACAAAACCTGGGATAGCCCAACCTTTTATTTCCTCCACCTTCATTGATTCATCAGCAATGGCCGAGGTTTTCAGGATTTTTCCCTCGCTATCGAGATAAACATAATGATTATCGAGCCAATCATTTCCATCATACAAGCTTTCAAACTTTAAGAGGCGCATTGTAATTCCCCAGACAGCTAAACTGATTTATTAGACTGTGGAATCATCAATTAATCAATGATCTTTTGCAATTTCATTATCAGAATTGTTAAGCTACACTTGAAGTACAACACTATTGAGCTATGCCACGTACCTTGGGAGAAACTGCCATTAGTTAAGGAATTTTGTCATATCAGCAAAATGTTGCATAAACGAAGATAGGAACACAAAAACCGTCTTTGCGAGCGTCAGCGAAGCAAGCTCCTAACTTTGTTCCAGGTTCAAGTTGGATTGCTTCACTTCGTTCGCAAAGACAAGGGTTCCTATTTATGCAACAATGCCTTGCGGAGATGACAGTTTAAATATATATAACCCCTTCACTTCATGACAGTGCCCCCTGCGGGAATGACGAGATACTTATGAACTTTCATGAGTTGTCTACAACGATTTTATTAATTTCCAGTCTTCTTCTGGCGGTGAGCTTTTACAATTTTATTCTGAAAAAATTCGTGAAAGAGATCAATCATCACAAACTCTTATTTACTTCCGGTGTTTTTATTTTTTTCAGTGTCCTGTTTGCATTTGAAAGTACGATTACCAGTTGGGTTAATCATAAGGACACTCAATATTTTATTAAAATCGTATTGGAATGTTTGTGGTGGTTTTCCCTTTTTTTCATCGTCAATCAGATTATCCATATTTTCATCTGGAAACGATTATTAAGGCAGTCAGGCATATTAATTCCCAAAATTTTTAAAGACCTGGTTTCCCTACTCTTTCTAATCCTCACCGTAGCGGCCATTGTCCATTTTGTGTTTGCTAAATCTGTTTTTGGTATTTTTACCGCATCAGGCGTTATGGCTATTATTCTCGGCTACTCCGCTCAAGCTACGTTAAGCGACGTCTTTGCCGGTATCGGACTGAATACGACCAAGCAATTCAGTGAAGGCGACTGGATTGTGGTCTATGGCGAAATGCAAACCCTTACCGGGAAAATTATTGATGTCAATTGGCGCTTTGTTAATTTACTTAATATTGAAGGAAATATTTTATCAATTCCCAACTCGGTGATCTCCCAATTATTTATAGAAAACCTGTCTCAACCGCATGGTATCAACAAGCAATCGCTGACCATCTCAATCAGTCAGCCCCTCTCACCGTCTCGATTTAAAAATATTCTGGTTGAAACTGCTCTGCAGTCTTCCAAAGTGCGCAATGAACCAAAGCCCCATGCGGCACTCATCGAGTGTAGCCAGGATGCAAGCACCTACCATCTGGAATACTCCACCTCGGAAGTTAATCCCATCCTCATTAAAGATGAAATCTATTCAGCGCTCTGGTATCGCTGTCTTCGCGAAAATATCCTGTTAACCGGTCATGAAATGCCGGAGAAACCTGTACTTACTCATGATGAAATCAGCCAGTTTTTACGGCAAATTGATTTATTTCATTTTTTGCAAGAGGAAGAAATTCAGCTTCTGACTCAGCATAGCCGCTATGGACTGTATGGCCCCCCTGAGCGGCTGCTCATTGAAGGGGAACACAATCACTCCCTTTTTCTTGTGTATAGCGGCTCAGCCTCTCTTTATATTAATAGCCAGACTGAAAAACCCGTGTTTTTTGAAGCCTATGAAAAAGGGGATTATTTTGGAGAAATATCAATGCTCACCGGCGCGCCCTGTCGCGGTTCTCTTTTTATAGATGAAGAAAGCATAATTATTGAAGTCACCCATGGCAATATCGCCAAGCTATTTAAGCAAAGACCAGAGCTCATGGAAAAAATGAGCGAGGTGGTTGTAAAAGGCGTCAAGGCTATAGAAAATCTGCGCCATGCCCAAATTCCGGTTGAAGGAACGGACAGGCACAGCCTGTTACAAAGTTTGCTGGCGCATGTTCGCTATTTTTTCAAACATTAGGCTAAGAGGAGCACCACTGCCGTTTAAGTTATTAAGTTATAAGTTAAGGAATTATGTCATTCCCGCGAAGGCGGGAAATCCATTCCTCAATTGGCATTATAGCTAGCAAAGAGATGGCTCCCCGCCTTTGCGGGGAAGACAGGCTGATATACAACTGAGCTTAACTTAATGGCAGTGAGGGTGGGCATTCCGTTAATAACCATTCGTCATGAGGATCCGGTTCTTTCTCCTCCTGAAAAAAGCTGCAACAAAGCTTCTCAATAAACGAGGGCTCGGTTCTAGTCAGATACTCTCTTTTTCTTCTAAGCGCTTCCATGTCTTGTTTAGAAACCCGTTTGGGTGCATTTTCCGGAGGGCATTTTGCATAGTCAAACACAAAAAAATCGGCTGTGCATTTTGAATTTTTGATTACAAAATCGAGGACTTCCTGAGCGCTTGGCTCATAATAACCCCCAAGTGTGGTCGCTTCCACCTGATGCATGGGATCATATTTAACCTCTTCTTTAAAATATCTGGCTAGCTCGTTCTTATCATAGATATAGTTGATTGGCTTGCCTCGGAGACAGACAGGATCCTTAGCCAAAGCCCATAACACCGGGCATTTGAGCCATTGAATATCGATGGCGAGAGCCTTAAGGATCCTGGAGAGAATTACCAAAGTTGTAGCAGCATTGGGTTCAATCACCACCACACCAAGAGGAACCGTGGATAAATCATATAGCCTTTTTCCTTCATCACCCTGTAAATAAACAAAGCTCACGGCAAATCATCCTTTATCGTTTTCAGCGATTATAAAAGGAATGATTAATTCTAGTCAATTAGAAAAATATTGCTCCTTTTGTACTATATATTGAGCTATTGATAAAACTCAATGCTCTATGCCTCTATGTAACTCCCCAGCTACGTCATCCTGAGCGTAGCGAAGGATCTCAAACTGCTAGAGCTGAGCCAGATTCGGAGATCCTTCACTTCGTTCAGGATGACGTAGCTCGGGAGTTACCCTCTATTTGAAAGTGTTAAAATAACGATAAATTTGAGTGAAACCCTGGCCATTCATTAAAAAACTGCACTATATTTAGACAATACTATCCATCAATTAACAACCAATAAGGCAGACATGGCATCGCAGGCAATTTCTGGTGAAGTACAGGCACTTCAAGGTTTGCTGGTTCGTACGAATGAGAACGGACAATGCAAGATTCTTAAACAAGGCTCCCTCATTCATGCAGGTGACACACTGGTTCTACTGGGAGGCGGCGATTCCCTGATTAAGTTATTGTTCCAGCCAGCTATTTCGCTTCTGCCCGATCAGGCGTACAGCTTTCAGCTTAAAGGGATTTCCCCGCTTATAAATAAAGTACCGGAAACGCCGCTTGAGCAATTGTTAAATCAAACCCAGCTGAAAAATGCGGACATCATTAAACTGATTGAACAATTAGAAGAGCCTGCCGCAGGAGACTCGCCGCTGCAAAGCGGCGGCGCCAGCTTCTATATCGATAAGCCCCTATTTAGCGCAGGGCATGTGGGTGCCGGCTATGATACTCGCTTTGCGGAAAATAGTTCGCTGTTCAATATTGAACAAAATAATGTGCTATGGCTAAAAGACCCTAAACCTGAAGCGGTTCTCAGCTTAAATGACTCTGAATTAACACTGGATGAATCCATCACGGTCAAAAATGGGGATAACAATGTCGGTCAGAGTGACCTGGTGGATCCCTTTGGTTTTGGCAAGCCTGTAAGCATCGCAGAAGGGAATATTTTGTCCTCCAGCAGCTCTCAATTTAATCAGAATGCCAGTGCAATCACCACCAGTTATGCACTGGAACTGGGTGAGTCTCCATCTGATTTGAAGGCCAGTGATGGCAGCCCAATCCAGCTGGTTCTCGAGAATAATCTGGTGTTAGGTAAAAGCGGTAATACCGTTGTTTTTGCAATTGGAATTGATGAGGGCAGCGGCAAAATCACCGTGGTTCAATATCACGGCTTATATCACAATGATCCCAACTCGCCCGATGAGAGCCTGTCACTGGCGAATCTGGTCAAAGCCAGCCTGACTTTAACGGATACCTCTGGTGACGTATCCAAGGCCACGGTCGAGATTGGCAGCAAAATTCATTTTGAAGATGACGCACCCATCATTCAAAATGTTCAGCAGACAAGTCTTGTCGATACGACCATCGGCCATCAGGTCATTAATGGAACTGTTCAGGTTGATTTCGGCAGTGACCTGGCCAAGGATTTAACCTTTAGCAGTGATGCGCTCAGGATTTTACAGTCCAGCCAATTGACGTCCAATGGCCAAGCACTTGTCTATACTTTAAGCCGCGATGGCCATAGCATCACCGCGACCGTTCAGGGTACTGATATCACTGTTTTTAAACTAAGCCTATCCGCAGTTATCCCTAACGCGGAACAAATCCGCATGCCCTCTTATCAGTTCCAATTGTTTCAGGCACTGGATCAACCCCCGAATAAAATCACCCTGGGGATCCCGATTAAAGCGATTGATGCGGATAATGACGTAGCGCAAGGGCAAATTCGTATCACGATTACCGACGGCCCTGATGCAGCAGGCGGCAACTCCTCTCTTCTAAGCTCGATTGAAGGGGATCTGGATGCGAATGCAGGCGCTTATCCAGTCAGCACTAATCACGAATTCACTATCGAAGCCGGTGTCGACCGTCTTCTGCCTGAAAGCTTAAATTTTGCCAATGGCTTCCTTGATGCCCTGCTTCAGGAGTTTAATCAGGAAGTCACCGCCGGCGGCCTGCCCCTGCACATCAGTACCACAGTGGTTAACGGCGTCATCACCCTCACTGCATTGGATAGCGCTAACGAAGTAGTTTTCCAGCTTAAATTAACTCCGGTTAATGTGGGTCAAAATATCCAGGTCACTGCGGAATTGATTCAGTATAAGCCGCTCGATCATCAGCTTAATGGCAATAGCAATGGAATCATCAGACAAAATGGCAGCAGTATCGATTTTGATCTTAAGTTACAGGCCAAAGACAGTGATGGCGATTCCCTGCAAAATCCGGTCAATCTGCATGTACAAATTAATGATGCCAATCCTCCGGTGCTCGGTGAAGACCAAATGGCATTCACTGAATCTACTGTACAACAAGTGCTCTTAGGCCAGGTTCCTCTTGATTTGGGAAGTGACAGCATTGCCACAATGGTTTTTGAAGACAGTGCCGCAATGCAAAGCTCGCTTACAGGTTTAACCAGCGGCGGGTTTCAAACGTCTTATCAAATCAATGGCAATGAACTTAGCATAAGAATTAATGACCCGCAAAGCTTAAGCAATGGTCAGGAATTACTGAAAGTGGTATTAAATACCGATGGCAGCTACACGGCCACACTGAAAGGTCCTTTTGATCAGATTAATGACATTTCTGAATTGATCCTGACCGTGCGAGCCACCGATAAAGATGGCGATCCAAGTAATCTCGGAGTTATTCATTTAACGATACAGGATGCGCCAAGCCAAAACTTCCCCACCAAGGCATCCACCTCACTCGTTGAAGGCGACTTGGCGCCTGGCACTTATCCAGTGACAAGTCCGGTCGCTGAATTTACTCTGCAAAGCAGCGGTGATCGCCTTCTTCCTGAAACAATCCGCTTTGATCCAGCCACCATCAACGATTTGCTGTCTGAACTCAGTCAGGAAATTAAAGTCGATGGTCAGCCCCTGGATTTCATTGTACAGAATAATCAGATTATCGGCTCACTGAATGGATCTGCCATTGTGGTCATCAGCCTGAGCGCTAATCAAAGCAGTAATCACTATAACGTCGATGGTTATTTAACTATCACCTTAAATGGACCGATTGATCACAATCAATTCAATAATACCGGACTGGTTCATTTGGCGGGCGATCAGATTAGTATTCAGGTAGGCGTACAGATTACCGATGCCGATGGCGACTCTCTGGCCAATCCTGCGCAAATTACAGCAAACGTTGCCGATGGCGCCCCACCCCAGCTGATTCATGTAGAAGATATTAGCCTGGCAGAACCTGTAAGCACTGGCGCCACTTCAGATTCAGCACATATTTTAATCGATATCGGCTCTGATGCGATTAAATCACTTACTTTTAATTATACCAATGGCGAAAACAGCGGCCTGCTTTCCGGAACCCATCCTGTATTGCTTGAAATTAACAATGGCGTCCTTCATGGCTATTACATTGAAAACGGGGTTGAAGTCAGTGTTTTTAATGCGACAATCACGAATCAGGGCAATCAGGCTGTCGTCAACTTTGAATTATATAAACCCATTGACCACAACCAACCCGGGCAAGACAGCGTCACTCTGCCCATGAAAATTATCGCTGTGGATACTGATGGCGACAGCGCCACTGTATCCGTTCCTGTCCATATTACCGATTCCGTCGCTAATCCTCAGGCCGTTACCGCGACTGTTACTGAGGGAGAGACTGTCCTGGGGAATCTTTCCTCCTCTTATCAGCTCAATGTGGAAGGCGGACGTCTCTACAGTTTCACCGTAAATGGTACGACTTATACTTTTGACCCCGCCCACAGCAGTTTTACTGTATCAACAGATAAAGGTTTATTAACTGTCAACAGTGATGGCAGCTGGAACCTGCAAAGCCTCGATGGACTTGATCATGATTTTGTACAACAACTCCCTGTTTCCTATACCGTTATTGACGGCGATGGCGATTTTGCCAGCAATTCACTGCTAGTTACTATCACCGATGGCAGCCCGACAACTGGAGGACAAAGTCTGGCTAATTCAATAGTAGAAGGCGATCTCGCCCCAATGACTTACCCGGTTACTGCCATTAGCCCCACACTGACAGTGGTCAATAATGGTTCTGATCCTTTTGATTTAAGTACTTTCGCCATTCAGAATCCCGCCGCATTGGCCGCTGAGTTACAAGCTGATCTGCAGTTTTTCAATTCTGTCACCGGTCAGACCGAGTCGCTGGTAGCCACAGTAGGCAATGATAGTATTGCCCTTCGTTCCAGCAGTGGTGAGCTGGTTCTGGAAATCAAACTGACTGCCATTATTCAGGCAAATCAGGATTTGTCATTGACTCAAACGATTACTCTTTATCAGCCGCTTTCACATCTGCTTTCAAATAACAGCGGCGTGGTGACTCTGGGCAATGATCAGATTCAAATTAACTATCAGGTACAGGTCGCTGATATCGATGGGGATTTACTGGTTAATCCTCTTAATCTGTCTGCAACGATCAGCGATGGCGCCAATCCCGTGATTGATAATGCTGCGACTATCGTACAGGATGGTTCAAGTGTAAGCTCGGGCACAATGGACGTTAATATCGGCAGCGATCCAATCGCCAGTATCCGTTTTGATGTAAATCAACCGGCCTTAGCTAACCTGACCAGCAATGGCTACAGCACCACCACAACGGTCAGCGATCACAGCATCAAAATTTTTGATCACAACCAGCAACTGCTGGCTGAAATTACACTGAATAATAATGGCAGCTATTCCGTCCAGTTAAATGGCCCTCTGGATCAGGGAGTTAATAATGTTTTGGCCCTTCCTTTAAATGTTACAGCGACCGATAAGGATGGCGACAGCGACAGTGCTGTTTTGCAAGTGTCCATTCAGGATGGCGCCAATCCGCAAGGCGGCCAGGTGATTAACCTCGCGGTGACTGAAGGTGATTTATCAGCCGTTAATGGCTATCCGGTCAGCGATATGAAAAGTTTCACGGTGACTGCCGGCAGCGATCGCCTTTTACCGCAATCCATTGAAATCGACAGCAGCATTATCAATACAATTATTAATGAACTGAACAGCGAATTGAAATCTGGTGGTCAGCCCATTAATTTCACCTACGATGCCAACACCCATACCATCACTGGCAGCATTGGAAGTCTGACTGTTCTCAGCTTATCAATCACTGCAAGCCAAAGCAGTAATGGACAGGATGTTGATGTGACCACTCAGTTTATCCAATATCAACCCCTTGATCATTTAACTACAGGCAATAACACTGGCTATGTGCATGTGAATGGTAATAGCTTAAGTATTAATACGCCTATCCAACTTACCGACAGTGATGGCGACAAACTGGCTGCTCCAATAAATCTGACAACCACCGTAACTGATGGCGTTCTACCCGTACTTTCCTATACAGGGGATATTACCCTTACAGAACCAGCAAGCAGCACAGCAACCACTGGAACCACCTCCCTGCTGGTTGATATTGGTTCAGACAGCATTAAAACCCTGACTTTTAATTATACCAATGGTGAAAACAGCGGCCTGCTTTCCGGCGGTCATCCCGTTTTACTCGAAGTAAACAATGGTGTACTTCAGGGATATTATCTGGAAAACAACGTTAAAGTGCCTGTTTTTAATGCCACGATTGGCAATCAGGGTGAAATCAGCTTTCAAATGCTAAAACCGATTGATCATTCTCAGTCTGGTCAGGACAGTCTTACCCTCCCTGTTCGCATTATTGCCACCGACAGTGATGGCGATAGCGCAACACTCTCAATTCCCGTGCATATTACCGATACCGTAGCACACCCGCAGGCGGTCACTGCAACAGTCATTGAAGGGGACACTGTGCTGGGTAATCTTTCTTCTTCCTACCAATTGAATGCGGAAGGTGGACGTTTATACAGCTTCACTGTGAATGGTACCCAATACACCTTTGATGCTACGCACAGCAGTTATTCCGTTAACACCGCAAAAGGCTTGCTGACAGTGAACAGTGATGGAAGCTGGAGCCTGCAGAGTGTTGATGGCCTTGATCATGATTTTGTCCAGCAGCTGCCGATTAATTATACGGTTATTGATGGCGATGGCGATTTTGCCAGTAATTCTATGGTTATTACCATTACTGACGGCAGTCCGTCCAGCGGTGGGCAAACATTGGCTACTGCGGTGGCTGAAGGTGATCTCTCACCGCTCACTTATCCTGTCAGTGTGATTAGCCCCACATTAACAGTAGTCAACAACGGCTCAGATCCCTTCGACTTAAGCACTTTCGCTATTCAGAATCCTGCCGGACTAGCAGCTGAACTACAGGCCGAAATTCAATATTTTAATCCCCTGACAGGCCAAACTGAAGCCGTTGTCGCCACTGTCAGCAATAACAGTATTGTGCTTCGTTCAACAAGCGGCGAATTGGTTTTGGAAGTCAAATTAACACCCGCTATTCTGGCTAATCAGGATTTATCAATCAGTCAGATGATCACTCTGTATCAGCCTCTATCTCATATCACAGTCAATGCAACGGGCGCGGTGGCGAATACTCTCGATCAGATTCGCATTAACTATCAGGTGCAGATAGCCGATATTGATGGTGATTTACTGGTCAATCCAGTGAATGTGTCTGCCACAGTCACTGATGGTGCTAATCCGATTATCAATGATGCCAACACCGTGGTTGTCGATGGTTCCAGTGTAAGCTCGGGGGTGATGGATTTTAATATCGGCAGCGATCCAATATCCAGTATCCGTTTCGCTGCTAATCAACCCGCTTTAGCCAACCTGACTAGCAACGGATTAAGTACGACCACTAATGTCAGCTCCAATGCCATCAAGATACTGGATTCCAATCAGCAGATAATTGCTGAAATTATTTTAAATAATAACGGCAGCTATTCCGTTACTTTAAGTGGTCCTTTCGATCAGGCAGTCAATAATGTATTGAATATTCCTTTAAATGTCATTGCACAGGATAAAGACGGTGACCAGGATACTGCTATTCTTCGTGTTTCAATTAATGATGGCGCAAATCCGCAAGGCGGAAATGTAATTAATCTCGCCGTGGTTGAAGGCAGTTTATCAGTAGCCAATGGCTATCCAGTCAGTGACGTTAAATCATTTACGATTACCGCAGGCAGTGATCGCCTGTTGCCGCAATCCATTCAGATTGACAGTACAGTTATCAATACCATTCTCAGTGAACTTGGCAGTGAATTGAAATCCAATGGCCAGACCATCACCTTTACCTACGATAGCAATACACATGCGATTACCGGCAAGATTGGTAATGATATCGTATTGACATTAACGGTCAATGCCACACAAAGCGGCAATGGTAAGGATGTGAATGTAACCACCACCTTTGTACAATATCAACCTCTGGATCACCTGCAAACAGGCAATGCGACAGGCTATGTAAGCATTAATGGTACTACAATCAGCATTAATACCCCTGTTCAAATCAGCGATAGCGATGGTGATAAGCTGGTTGCACCGGTCAATCTAACGACAACAGTAACCGATGGTCTATTGCCTGTAATCAATCCAATCGCAGCAATTACTGTCAAAGAGAGCGATATCAATGCCAGTACTGGAAATCATGCCGGATCCACTGCTGCCTCAACCGGAGAAGCGGCAACCGGCAGCATCTCTGTGCAAACAGGCAGTGATAAAGTAGTTAGCTATAGTATCGATGTGCAGGCCTTTAACTCAGGCGTTGATGGGCAATGGAAATCGGGCGGTGTTCCTATTGTGCTGTCTTATGACGCGGTGAACGATATTTATCGCGGTACTGCCAATGGAGTGAGTAAATTCACTCTAAAAATGAATGCCTCCGGAACCTATACCTTTACTTTAACAGGTTCAATCGATCATCCTGTTGAGGCAGGTAAAAATAATCTGGATGTTATCTTCTCCGTTGTTGCCAAAGATGCAGACGGCGATGTCAGTGCGGTCGCCAAGCTACCGGTCACAGTACAGGATGACATTCCCGATGCAGTAAATACCTCGTTTTCTGCGATTACGGAGGGCGCAACCACCTCAACAGTCGATTTATTGCCAACAGCTCGCGAAGGAGCTGATACGGGTAAAATCGTGTCGGTTTGGGATGGTAATACCCAATATAATATTACCGGTACTGGTGATAATCAGATTACGCTGCACAATGATGCCAATGGGCAGGTCATTGGTGTACTGCATGTTTTCGCTGATGGCCGCGTCTTTTTTGTGAGTAGCGCATCTATCGATCATGATGGCCTCAACTTGGTGAAGAATGTGCGCTTTGACGTACGGGATTTTGATGGTGATATCGATAATGCCAATATCACACTCACCATTAATGATAAAGCAGCAAGTATCGTCATCGCTGCCGCATCCGGTGTAGAAGATGTGGGACGTGACAGCAATGAAGTACTTGTAAATCCACAAGGCGGCATCCCCATCAATATGACCATTAATATTGGTGATTTAGATAATAATGAAAGTATTGGCAAAGTGCTTATTCAAGCGCCAGCAACCAGTTATGGTGATTTTTACTACAACGGCGTTCTGTTAACCACGGTCGTTGAGGGTGGTGTGACTTATTACGTGATTCCCCCGCAAGCCTTTAGCAGCACTGATCAAATCACTTATACGCTAAACGGCCTGACCTTTGTGCCCCGTGCGGATTTTTCAAGCTACACCGCCAATCTAAGCTTCAGCGTCAGAGCCACCGTAGACTATCAAGTCAATGGCAGCACGCTGTCTAAAGCAGCCGTCACTGGAACTTTGAACATTGATGTGAAAGGGATCGCGGACGTGCCGGTCTGGGATCTGGCACAAACTACCCAGCATTCAGTCGGCACAGAGGATGCCGCCAATATCCCGCTGCAAATAAAGGCCGCTTTACAGGATACCGATGGCTCAGAAACCATCGATTATTATCTGGTTAAAATTACTTCAGGGAATGCCAGCCTGATTGGAACAGGCTTAACACCGGATGCGAATGGCTACTATAAGGTCAGCCCTGCCAATCTGGCCAGTCTGCAGATCGATCCGGCCACAGATTACAGCGGTATGGTCAAAGTTTCAGCGATTGCCATAAGCAAGGAGAGTGCTAACTTCTTAAGCGGATTTCAATATGCTCAGTCTCAGCCGATTGAAGTAACCATTGATGTCAAACCGGTTGCGGATAATATTCAGTTAAATATCAATAAACCTTATGTGGTTTCCAATGAAGATGCCCCAATCAATCTGGGCAGTTTTATCAATGTGAGTAAAGCCGCTGATAATAGCGATCTCTCAGAAAACTCCTTTGTTCGCATTTCCAATCTTCCTGAAGGCGCCTATTTTTCAATCAACGGAACGACCTTGAATGTGGCCGGACTTGGCGCCGGCGTGCACAATTTATCGATTACTTATACCGACAACCAGGGACAAAGCCATACGGTTCAGTATCAATATTACAAAGATGCGGTTGACAGCAGCAAAAACTATTATCAGTTTAATAATATCGATTTTCCCGATGTTCGCCTGCATCCTGTTCCTGAAAGCAATGTCGATTTCACGATTAAGGTGCAGGCAGTGGTTATTGACCAGGCCACTTTAAGTACGGGTGTGGAAACTGATACCAGGATCACCAGCGCACAGGATATTCTGATTAACCTCAAAGGAGTATCAGACGCTCCTGTCTTTGATGTGAGCAATACTTCATGGTCAGCAATCAGTAATGGTGTAGAAACTACCATTCAGGAAGATGGCCAGGCCAGACTTGACTTTAAGCTGCTTTCAGGGGAAAAAGCACTGGCACCCACGGATACTTCAGAAACCATCACCATGGTGATTTCCAACCTCCCAGCAGGGGCTCAATTGCTGGATAGTAATGGAAATACCATAACTCTGACCTATGTAGGTCTGGATGCTAACGGTCAACCCAAATATGAAATTAATCTTTCCACCTTAAGTGATTTAATAGTTATTCCTCCGCCAAACAGCACAGCGGATATGAGTTTGAATGCTCATATTGTGGTTACAGAAAACGATGGTAATTATCTCGTTACAGATAAACAAATCGTGATTCATGTGACACCGGTTATCGATGCCGGCGACTATGCGAGGAGTTCTGCCGGAGTGGAAGACGGCTTGACTACCGTGAACTGGCGCCCGCCTGCATTTAATGATAGTCAGGAATTTATTTCAGGTCTTCGTATTGAAAATATTCCTTCAGGAGCGCAATTATTTATCAATGGTGTGGCTATTACCACGTTGGGTGATACCTCAGTCACCCTAACAACAGCTCAACTGAATAGCTTGCTGCAGGGCCAGTCCCTGCAAATACGAGCTGCCGAAGATTCGGATATGGATATTAATCTTAAGGCCATTACCTCAGTTAGCCAGCAGGATGTCAATGGCAGTCCTACTGTCACTAAAGACATAGTGGGTAACCTTCATGTTGATTTACAGGCAGTGGTCGAGGCTGACGCGACACTCAATGTGCTCACCAATAATAACGTTCCAGTCAACAATATCACTGCTTTAAATGGCACCACGGTTAATTTATCCACTAATGCGTCCTCTCAGGGCCACTTAAACTTCCAGGATCTGGATCCCTCCAGTGCAGAAGTGATTCAAACGGTGGTAATCACTGGGTTGGGAAATCAATTTGTAGTCACTGGCGGAATTTATGATGGCGTGGGTAACTGGATAGTGCCGGCCTCTGCTCTGGATAACCTGCAGATTACTTCCAAATTTGGCTACAACGGCTCAGTTAATGTCACTTTCCATGCCCAGGTACGTGACCTGGGCGATAATAATGAGCAGGATATTAGTAATCCCGCCTTTCGCTCAACCACAGTAACCATGAATTTCACTGGCGGTGGCGGCGGCCCTGGTGATCCACCTGTTGAAGCAGGTACTATTACCATTACCCCAGCAACGATTCACACTCAGGAAGATATACCTCAGTCTATCAGCAGTCAGCTTGCCTCCATGCTGTCATTGAGCAATGGCACCAGTGACGACGTCTATGCCCTG
The DNA here is from genome assembly GCF_900640215.1 of Legionella genomosp. 1. Classification (NCBI taxonomy): domain Bacteria; kingdom Pseudomonadati; phylum Pseudomonadota; class Gammaproteobacteria; order Legionellales; family Legionellaceae; genus Legionella; species Legionella genomosp. 1. The sequence continues at coordinate 14,457 of NZ_CAAAJH010000023.1, read as the reverse complement.
TTGATTCAAGGGCCTCTTCCCCAAGGCTTTGTGCTCTCTGGCAGCGGAGTTATCTATGATTTCGTCAATGATCGCTATGTAATTCAGGTGAGTGCTGACTCTTTGGGTAACCTGAGCGTCGGAGAAGTTATCTTGCAAACGCCGGTTGACTATTCCGGCAGCCTGCCCTTTTCTTTAAATTGGGCCGCCGCCAACATGGCCAGTGGGGATAGCAATACGGGCAGCAGTTTTGTCTCAGCCCCCCTTGATGTCGCCCCAGTGGTTGACGTACCGGCCAATCCGGCAGTGACTGATCCAAACCACACGCCCGCTGTCAGTTTACAGGTCGTTCAGACTGAAGGTTTGAATAGCGATAAGCAACCGGTGTCTGATGGCTCTGATGTGACAATCCCCAACGCAGCTTTCGAAGATGGGCTGGTGATTTTACGGCTTAATGTGGCGTCAGCGGATATTGACAGCAGTGAGCAAATTAATTCAGTTCAATTAAAAGTTGACCCTGCCAAAGGCTATTTTGTCGATAGCAATGGCCTGGCTTTACCAGTAGATGGGAACGGCTTTGTTACAGTCTCTGTGAGCGATTTAAATCATCTGCAATTTAAACCGGTTCATGATTTTAGCGGCCAGGTCAGCGTCACAGCAGTTGTCAATTTGGTTGACAATGCACTCAATAGCCAGGGTCAGACAGTGACCGACAGCGCCAGTTACACCAAGGTGATGAATTTCGACGTATTGCCAGTTAATGATCCAGTGCATTTTGGCGGTCAGTTTAATTTCAGCGGTAACGAAGATGTAGTTGGAGGCATTCCCTTATCAGGAATGACCGTCAATACAACAGATACCGATGGATCAGAAAAAATCGTCTCTCTGGTCATACGTGGTGTTCCAGAAGACTTTCTGATTAGCTCGGCTCAAAACATGGGTAATGGCGACTGGAAAATAACGGTCAATGCCGCCAGCTTTGACTTGTCCAGCATTAAAGTCATCGCTCCCGAGAACTTCAGCGGCAGCCTGGATCTGGAAGTGGTAGCCTTCACAAAAGAAGCGCTCGCCACCCTGCCTGGTTCTGGCGGAAGTCATAGTATCCATCTGGATATTAACCCGGTCAGTGATCCGGTTGACATTATTGGAGCTGGAGCCGCCAGTACTGCCAGCGGTATTGAAAATGGGCAAATTAGTATCAATCTTAACTTTCAGGCTCGGGATAATGTAGACAGTTACAACGGCTCTGCGACCAATGTACAGGAGAATGCTCCGGAATCCTTGCTCATCACCGTAAAAGGTGTACCCACTGGCTCAGAAATCCAGCTGCCAGCAGGGGTTAACGGCACACTGGAAAGCAAAGTCTATGACAATGCCAGCGGCGAATGGATCTGGACTTTTAAAGTTAATGCCGCAAATCTTGGCAGCATCATTTTCCTGCCCGGTGATTTTAACGGGAATGCAGTATTAACAATACAGGCACAATCAGTAGATAACCAGGCGGCTCCAGGAGCAGTTCGTGAAGTCAACGTGGCAGTGGATATCACTGCGGTTAATGACGCACCGGTTAATATCCATCCCGCAGCATTTGACGCCCTGGAAGATCAAAGCGTCGTGCTCAACAATATTCAGATTAGCGACGTGGATGCGCGTGAAGCGAATGGCAATATGACCGTAACCCTCTCCGTTGAACATGGAGTACTTACACTGAATGGCCCTTTAAGCGGCATTATGCTCACCGGCAACGGCAGCAGTACAGTCACACTTGTTGGCCAATTGGATGCGATTAATCAGGCACTCAACGGAAACCTGAATTATCAAAGCAATTTAAACTATAATGGCTCAGACTCACTGGTCATTAATACCAATGACAATGGCAACTCCGGAGGACCTGCGCTTTCAGCAGTATCTACTGTGCCGATTAATATCGCAGCAGTTAATGATGCCCCAGTTAATATCACACCTGCGATTCCTCTCGAGGCAGCAGAAGATCAGGTTCTGACTATCAATACCTTGAGAGTAAGCGATGTGGATGCAGGCTCGGGCGCGATAACTATCACTCTCGGTGTTGAACATGGTTTACTCAGTTTGGCTGGGAGTGCCGGCGGGGTTACTGTATCAGGTGAATTCACTAATCATCTGGTTTTAACAGGAACCGTCAATGATCTGAATGCTCTCCTTACCACAGGAGTTCAATATCAGGGTCTGGCCAATTATTTCGGGCCTGATGCACTGACTATGACCAGTAATGATCTCGGTAATACTGGCGGTCCGGCACTAAGCGATACTGATATTGTAGATATTGTGGTCGCGGCACGAGCAGACAATCCGGAAATGACTATTCTCTATCATTCAGTAGTAGCAGCGCTTGCCGTGCTTATTCCCTTAAATATTCAGGCAGAGGTTGTGAATCCTGCAGCCAATGAATTAAGGGTGCGTCTGGATGGCTTGGGCGATGCGATTCCCGTCGATGAAAACGGCAATCCTCTGGGCCAAATGCTGGCTCAGGGCTCCTGGGAAATTTCAGCCGGTCATTTGCAGCAATTACATCTGCAGAATGTAAGCGAAGGCGAGCATACAATCACCGTAACCGCTATTTCGGATGTCGGCGATAATAACCCGCAGGAATCGGCTTCGCAGACTATTGATCTCAATGTGGTTAATTCAAGCCTCAATGATCTTCAGAATACTCAGGATGATCACAGCAACACGCATCTGGTCGGCTCTGAACTGGAAGACGTCTTGCGAGGGGTCTTTGGCGATGACATGCTGGATGGAAAAGGCGGTAATGATTTGTTACTAGGCGGTGATGGAAATGATATTCTCATCGGCGGTAAGGGGAATGATACACTCACTGGCGGTGCGGGCCACGATATCTTTCTCTGGCAGGCCAACGATCATGGCGTTGAGGGCAGTCCGGAACGTGATGTCATTACTGATTTTAATCCTCAGGAAGACAAGCTCGATTTATCACAGTTGCTCAGCGGTGAAAATGAGTCCAATCTCTCGCATTATCTTCACTTTGCCTATGATGCTGATTCAGATACCACTACGTTGTCGATTAGCTCACAGGGCCATTTTGATGGTACAGAAGTGACACCCTTAGACGTGACGGCAAAAACTGATCAGGAAATTGTGATTAACGGCGATTTGGTCGGACCTGCAACGACTCAGGCCGAGATTATTAATACCTTGTTTGCCGCCCAGCAAATTGTTGTGGATGTTTAGTGTCACTGCCATTAAATTAGCTCAAATGTATATAACTGTCCTCCGCGAAGGCGTTGTTGCGTGGATAAAGATGAATGCACAAAAAACCGTCTTTGCGAGCGTTAGCGAAGCAATCCAGATCCTAACTTTATTCAGGCCTCGATCTGGATTGCTTCACTTTGTTCGCAAAGACAACAGGACTTTGTTCGCAAAGACAACAGGACTTTGTTCGCAAAGACAACAGGTTTGCTGCTTGGTTCTATTTACGCAACAATGCCTCGCGGGAATGACAAATTTCCGTAACTTATTGGCAGCGCCAATTACAAAACGCGCAGCCCGAGTGAAAGCTTCCCTCTCGAAAGCCCCTAATCAAGACACCCGATGAAACTGCAGGCTAACTTCAGCAGTCATCCCCGGACCTACTGTCAATGTACCCTGAGCATCACCGCTATTTTCAGAGAAATTACCATTCATGCTGCCATATTCTGTATTAAAGGTTGCTACCCCATTGATACAGGTTCCGGTAAATTGATTCACCGTATGTTTTGGGCAAAAAAAGCTTCCGGAATCCTTATCCGCTACCACTTCAATATTAAAATGTTGTCCGCCGTCAGCGCTTGTGATAATGCCGGAACCATGATATTTACATTCGCCAATAAACCAGTTGGTCGCTTTTCCTGAGCCTGCCCATTGTCCAGCAATCAGCTGGCAGGCATCATTATCGGAGGAGTACAAAGTGAAATCGGCATGCGCCATGTTTGAAAAAGAAAAAGCTGCAGCTATAAATCCTGTTAATACATAATGTTTCATTTTCTGCCTTGAAAAAACTGACTTGTCAAGGCGATAATTATTACTCTATCGACCCGCTAATGCAATCAAAAATTGGGGGGCCCTAAGGCCCCGGGAGAAAATTAATCGGCTGCTACATAGCGACCATTTTCAATGTGATAGGCATGACCATCTCTATAGACCACGCCTTTTTTCTGGAAAATCACCCTATCCGTTGCAGAAGCAACTCCGCCGACTACAACGCGAGTTCCTTTAACCACCACAGTACCTGATTTTTGAACTACAGTTCCGGTAGTGGATACCACTCTTGCGCCTGTTCCCATAACCGCGCTTCCAGTTTCATTCAGCGCATTCTGAGTACCGCAGCCTGTAAGCACAATAGACGCAGCTCCTGCCAGTGCGAAAATAACTTTTTTCATAGTTCCCTCCATTTTTTCCTTTTTATTTACTGCACCTAATCAAATATAGTACAAAAATCGAGATTGGATCTGGGCCCGGTTATTCCCTAAACTTAATATTATGAAAAAACTTTATACTATTGGACATTCCACTCACCCTCTTGAGGAGTTCATCGACATTCTTCACCACTTTGGCATTAAGCATGTGGTAGATATCCGCACGGTTCCACGCTCACGCCATGTACCCTGGTTCAACAAGGACAGCTTTGCAAATGCATTAAAAAAAGAAAATATTGCTTATGATCATCTCGATAAACTGGGCGGCCTGCGTAAAACATCCGCTTCATCCATTAATACCGGGTGGCATAATGCGAGTTTCAGAGGCTTTGCGGATTACATGCAGACCGCATCCTTTTTTGAAGGATTAAAAGAACTGCATACATTCATTCATTCTGATTATGAAACGGTGATTATGTGTGCTGAAGCGCTTCCATGGCGTTGCCACCGCTCACTTATTGGCGATGCCGAGCTTGTCAGGCATACTGAAGTTCTGAATATTTTCGACAAACGGGAAGTGAAGCCGCATAAACTGACGTCCTTTGCTGTAGTGAATAAACACAGTCGTCCTTATAAAGTTTTTTATCCCAAGCCAGTTGACTAAACAGAAAGCTCCTAGTCAAATAATCCTTTCTGATTAATCGAATCTCTGCCCTGTGGACTCAACTCAACGTTCTTTATTGTCTTCTTTAGTTGCCTTAGGCCTTTTCCTCGCTACTTTGGGTAAAATTGATAATATAAAGCTGGCTATTTTGGTACATCTTTTTATTTTTTTACTTGGAGGTCTTATTGTTTATGCCCTCTGCCTGTTTGATTTTTCGAGAAAGGCTTTTGCAAAGATTGGCAGCCTTTTTGGCAAGTCAGCAGCCATTCCTGAATATCAATTATTGGGGGTGAGCGCAGTCCTGTTATTCTCTACCTGCTATTTTTTGTCGGGAGCATTATTTAATCATCTCCCGGTAGAGATGGATTCTATGGCGCAATACGCAGGCGCAAAAATATTTTTAAGCGGTCATTGGACCTTAGCCAGTCACCCTCTGCGCGAATTTTTCGATACCCCCTGGTTTATCAATGATGGGAGGTTTTATACCTTCTACCCTCCCGGACATATGTTTCTGCTAGCCTTAGGTCATTTCTTTAATCAGCCGGCAATCATCAATCCACTCATAGCAGCTATTACGCTAATTGCCAGTTACTATCTCGCCAAAGAGATTGGAGGAGGCTTTGCCGCCCGAATCTGTCTTTTTTTATTTATGGTATCGCCTTTTATTGTTTTTCTTTCCTCTGAATTTGACAATCGGTCAACAGCACTTTTGGCTGCCACATTATTTGCCTTATTTTATATCCGGACAATCAAAACAAACGATGTTAAAAATGCAATTTTTGCGGGGCTTTCTTTGGGATATTATCTTATCACCCGCCCACAATCGGCCCTTTTTTTCAGCCTGCCTTTTTTTGTTTACAGTCTCTGGACTCTGCTGTTTCAATTCAGGAAATATTTCAAATCGTTTGCCATGATGGGTCTGATTATTCTGGCTTTTATGTTCTTTTTTCTTTATTACAATCAGCAAACGACAGGTTCCTATTTTCTAACTGGCTATCAGAAATATTTTGGAAATCAGGTGGTTCCAGGAGAAGAATTATTGACGAATGACAGTTTTAATAACTGGAAAGCTCAAATAATCCGCGTGGTTGATTATATGCAGTTACTTCATAGACAGTTATTTGGCTGGCCAGTTTCGTCGCTATTATTCGCATTTCTTCTCTTTTTTTTAGGCCTGGAGAAACCCTGGTGTCGATTGCTGGCGATGAGTTTTTTCAGCATCTATTTCAGTTTAATCCTTTCCGAATATATCTATGATATTTTCGGCCCGCGCTATTTATATGAAACTGCCACTATTGTGATTATCCTTAACGCAATTTTCTTAAGTCGAATACCGGCCTTTTTCCGAAAACGGTTGCGGGTGAAATTATCGCTGAATGAATGGCGGGGAATTATTGCCCTGCTGCTTTGTTTTATGACCCTGACTGCTTTGTTTACGATTATTCCGGCCCGCTATCAGCTGTATTCAGATAACTACCGTCAAAGCAATAAACAGCTTCTGCAAACAATTGATACCGGTACTGCCAAACCTGCGGTCGTTTTACTCAGTGAAGAGAATGATCGTCTGGCCACGATTTTTATGCAGCCCTGGTTTGATTCAAATCCAGTGATTGTTGCTCAGGACAGGCAAAGTGAAAATTACAAAATAATCCAATACTATCCTGGACGTAATGTGTATGTATTAAAAGGAAATGATCTTAAACAGATTCGATGATTTTATAATCTTTCTCAAAAACTTTGAGCAGCAAAGCTGCCTCATGATTTTAAAGATAAAGGGTAACACCCCAGGTTGTGGATCGTCTCAACGTCATCTTGAACGCATCTCAACGTCATCCTGAACGCATCTCAACGTCATCCTGAACGTAGTGAAGGATCTCCTGAATCTGGCTCCGTTCCAGGCAGTTGAGATCCTTCGCTACGCTCAGGATGACGTACCCAGATGCTCAGGATGACGTACCGGGGAAGCTGAGACCTGTTCAACTGGTCTCAACGTCATCCTGAACGCAGTGAAGGATCTCCTGAATCAGGCCCCGTTCCAGGCAGTTTGAGATCCTTCGCTACGCTCAGGATGACGTACCCAGATGCTCAGGATGACTTACCAGGGGAGCTGAGACCTGTTCAACTGGTCTGAACGTCATCCTGAACGCATCTCAACGTCATCCTGAACGAAGTGAAGGATCTCCTGAATCTGGCTCCGTTCCAGGCAGCTGAGATCCTTCGCTACGCTCAGGATGACGTACCAGATGCTCAGGATGACGTACCAGGGGAGCTGAAACCTGTTCAACTGGCATAATGCATCGGTTTTACCAGGATGAGAAAAGAAGGAATATTGATGTTCAGCAACAGGAGGCACAATAAAATTAACAGAATTAACAACACAATAAAAATCTTGTTAAAAATTAATTTTTCAGGATAAATAATATCAAAATTATGCTCTAATCCCATCAGAAAATACCAACCCATCCACCCAATAAGAAAAGGCATCAGGATAATGAGTTCTGCTTTGTACTTTAACATTAAAATCGTGATACCAAATATGGTCAGCAAGCCATAAATAAAAGCCGATAGTATAAGCGTATTGGTGGTATATAGCGCATAGGACTTTCGATAAGCAATAGCTGAATCCCGGTTCTGAAAAATACGATATTCAGCTACCCTTTTCATGCTCATGGTAAACGCTCCAATCGCCCAGGTGGTAAGAATCAGCGAGGATGGTGGTAAATAGTGAGGCAAGATACACAACCAGCCAATCATTACGCGCAGCGGGTAATTGACTGACTCCAGCAACACATCAATGTAAGCAACATCTTTTAAGCGAACAGGAGGTATATTATATAACCAGGCCAGTATCATATAGATACTTAAAATGATCAGTATATTGGCATGAGCTGACGCGCTTAAGCCCAAAGCCAGAAGAAATAGTATGCAATACTCAAAAATAATCAGAGTTTTTTTAGTCTGAGTTTTCGCTAATGCGCGATCCTTTTTTACTGGGTGAAACTTATCTGTATTTCGATCAAGATATTCATTCAATACATAATTGGCAGACGAAGCAAGGCAAAGTGCAAAAAATACACTAATACACTGCAGCCAATGCACAGGAGCAGAAAATTGACTAAAAATCGCTGCCAATGCAGCGCCTGCGAACATTAGTAAATTTTTGGGCCAGTTATCAATACGAGCAATGGATAAATAAGCATTCATATTACTTTTTTCTCGCAATAATCATCCAGGAATCACGAAGATTTAGGGGGACCACCCAGCGTTTGAAACATCGCAGGCGACTCAGGCGCTCCATAAAAGGTAAATAATTATTTAAACGCTTTAAAAGATAGTCCATCGAAAAATACCAGGAAGGTCTTTTCCATTTAATGATTTCCAGATTGCTCTTTTCAGCTGCTAAACGCAAGGTTTTTCGATTAAAATAGCTGAGATGGGCTACCCGATAATGCCACCATTTTTTATTTAATAATCTGGCCGCGAGAGAGGAAACATCAGGCGTTACAATGACTGCAATCCCCTCATTAGTCAGATGTTGGCTGATATCAGTCATCAGCTGAACAGGATTTTCAACATGCTCCAGGACATCAATTAAGGTAATTATGTCATATTGACTGTTGACAGTAGCACCTGGAAAACTACCCGAATAAACAGGCAGCCCCTTTGATTTAGCCCTTTCCACAAACCACTTGCAAATCTCGATCCCACTGGCATCAAATCCCTTATTTAATCCTTCCTCTACCAGGATACCAATGCCTGCCCCGATGTCGAGTAACTTCCCTTCGCGTTTAAAATTAACGATTGTTTTAAGTAGTTTTTGTGCCTGAAGTCTTCGGGGTTCCTGTGACTCTTCATAGGGTTTGTCAGTCATTGACTCATAATAGGAGTTGATCGCCTGTGCTTCAGGACAAAAAAGAAAATTGCAGCGTTGGCATTGATAAATGCTTAAACTTGTACCGTAGTCAGAGTCGGTCACCGTGAAATGACTGCTCTTAAGTGATTTAGGAGAAATTCCCCGTCTTTTTAATACAAGCGTCCTGCTATCACACAGCCAGCACCTGAAATTATTTTTATTATTCATGAAGGCTCAATTGGGTAATCAGCAGGAGTATAACAGCTTTTGTTTTAAAATCTTACATGGTCGGTGGTTTGAGCGCGTGCCCAGGAGAGTTTCTGGCAACCGTCTGATCCACTATTATCTTTAACATGTGATCATCACGTTTGGCGAGACCCTCACCATATTTTGCTGCAATTCCTTTTTTCCAGTCATCCAGAAATTCATCAGCGATCTCTTTGATAGATTGCCCTGTTACTTCACTTTTCTGCAATAAATAAGAATTAAGGAAGTCCCTGATTGGTATTCGACGTTTTCTGACCAGCAAAATGATGTCCGCGCTTGATTTTGGTTTGTTTACAATCTCACGAGCAAGCGTACTAGCTTCTCCTTTTAGGTCTCTCATTATTACTCCCTATGAACTAATAATTCCATTATGAGTAATAATAGTACATATTTTCAAGAGGGATAGCTGAGTTATTCTTTCCAGGCTTTTTCCAAAGCACTCAAGTCCAGCTTTTTCATCTTTAGAAGCGCCGCCATCACCCGATCAGATTTTGATCTATCTCTATCCTGAATCCATTCGTTTAATATTTCAGGAACGATTTGCCAGGATAGTCCATATTTATCTTTCAGCCAGCCACAGACTTGTGCCGATTCATCGCCATCTTTACCCAAATGATCCCAGTAATAATCAATTTCTTCCTGGGTTTTGCAATAAACCTGTAATGAAATGGCAGCATTGAATTGAAATACAGGGCCGCCATTCAATGCAGTAAATCGTTGACCATTGAGCTTAAATTCGATAGTCATGACGGTGCCAGCAGGCATACCATGCTGATCCTGCCCTACATTGCCATAATGACTTATCTGGCAAATTTCAGAATCGGGAAATATTGATAAATAAAAATTAACCGCTTCTTCGGCATTTTTATCAAACCATAAACAGGGAATTATCTTTTGCATTTGTTGTCCTTTAAAAAAAAGGAGGCTTTCGCCTCCTCTTGATTACGGAAAATTAATTAAAGCGCCAGGAGGCGACGCCCATAACACCGTTTTGCTGTACTCTATCAGCCAGTTGACCAATATAGTTGAGCGTCAGCGTGACGGATTTGGCAGGAACCAATACATCGATTCCAGCATTAATTGCCAGGGCATTTCTTGCAATTGGGTTACCTGAAACCGTGAATGCGCCGCCCTCAGGGAAACTGAAGGTCGCATAGGGATTCAGATTATCATAGGCATGATTCCAGCCCAGCATTCCATGACCCGTGATGTTATAGGTATCCCTTTGTACCAGGAAAGGAGTCGCTCTGGCACCCAGAGTGGTGAAGGCAATATTCTGATGATGTGCCCAACCATTCAGCGCAGTGATTCCACCTCTTTCATGAATTGTGTCGGTAGAAACATTAATGTCGCTTAATCTGGCAAAAGGTTCTAGCTGCCATGAGTTATCGAGTGCGTAAGCTGCTTCCAGGAATGCCTGCGCCGTGTTGCCGTTATAATCGGCACGCAGATACTCATCGACACGCGGGAAGACTACATGTCTTGCCGAGTCGAACTCATTCCATCCGTAGGCACCGCCCGCGCGAACTACCCAGCGATCCATACGCGCACTACCATAAAGACCCAGGTAGTAAGTGTCCACATCCACAACGGAGTTACGCTGACTGACCTTGTTTCTTAATTCGCTGTAGCCACCGAAAATACCCACGCGAGTCACATCAGTATTGGCGTCCGCACCGATGAAAATACCACCGCTATTGACTCGAACCCGAGCATAGTTATTGGTACCATCACGATGTCCCCAGTTACCAACTCCTTCAGCCCAGAAATTGATTGCACCATAGGGACGATTCGGATCTTTCTGATAGTCCATTGGCGAGGTCAATCGATTTAACATAGTATTTTCAACAAACTGACCAGCAGTGATAAGGCTTGAAGTCACTGACGCCAGGGCTTCGCCTGAAAGACTGTTTAAGGCTTCCTGCGCACTCTGAATAGTTGGAAGATTTAAAATCAGCGTTTTTAACAAGCTGCTATCGGGTAAGGACTCAAGGGCATTACCTACAGCCGATTGATTAGGCGAGGTTGCGACACCTGAAATCGGTAAAGCAGTACGTCCAATTTGCAGATTGACGTTATTGGGACCATACAGCAGATTAAAGCTTAAGAATGGCAACACTGGCAAGGTACCTGCAAATGTTCCGGAAACACCACCGGTTGCAGTCAAAATACCATAGGTACCCATTACAAAGGGCAAGCCATTGACACTGATGACGTTCACTAAGCCACCATTCAAAATAGCACTTCCTGCAACCTGAATTAAATCGGATTGACCGAATGGGTTGACCTGTACTTCAAAAATGGAACCAGGATTCTGGATTAAATCCCCTAATACATTGAGCGTTCCAATGCCTAATCCCAAGCCTGGTGCGATAGTGCCGTTAATTATTGCATCGCCGCCTACCGTGCCAACACCTTCCAAACGACCGCCGAGATTGACGAGAACGTCCCCTCCAACACTGCCATTAAGCTGCAAAAGCCCCTCATTAACGGTTGTAGTTCCTGTGAAAGGATTAATTCCGTTCAATATCAGACTGCCCGGGCCATTTTTTATTAAATCACCGGTTCCATCAATGGAGCCGCCGAAAATGCCAGCACCGATGCCTGCGATAATCAAGTCATTGGCACCGAGAAGAATCTGGCTGCCGCCTACGCCGTTCAGATTGCCAATTAGTTGCGCGCCAAGAGCGGCAGATATATCCAGAGTTGCGCCTGGCTGGGTTAGATTGAGAGGACCATTTGCAGAAAGACTTCCTCCTGCACCGACCGCCAGAGTACCCTCAGCAATATTGGTTCCACCAGTATTCGTTGACGCACCGGTTAATAATAAAACGCCTGCACCCGCTTTAGTCAGAGCGCCTGTACCGCTTATACCGCCTGATAAAGTCAAGAGTGGTTCAGTGACCAGCGCGGTTAAGCCGCCCGCAGCTAAAAGAATTGGATTTGCTAAATCAAGACCAGTTACAGCAGGCTGAATGATACCGCCATTGCCGGTAATCAAGCCAAATCCGAGGGAGGTATTGGTATCGATAATCGCATTACCACCGTTTAACACCGCATCGAAATAGCTTCCAGGACCGGAGACATTCCAGGTGCCGCTGTTAAGGACTAAATGTTGGAAATTGATATAAGTACCGGAAGGTGCCGAGCCTACTCCAGCAGTTCCTGAACCAGTTCCTGTTACGGAGTTTTGTAGAATTAAGGTGTTATTACCGCCAAAACCGCCGTCAATGACGCCTGTTGGTGCAAATAATACGCCTAAACCTAAAACAGGCAGATAAATACCCAGACCAGTGCCGGTTACTGTCGAACCAGTTACGGCGGTAAAGGTATTGACGCTATTCTCTCCCATTGAGAGACCGCCAAAAATGCTGCCGCTGTTTATAAAGGTATTCCCCTGGCCTGCTGTGCCATTAGATTGAAATGCCATACGGCCAATAATCGTGCCTGTATTAATGCCGTTGACTTTAGCACCGCCATAAGCGGCTAATACAGGGATATCATCAGGAAATAGCACCGCAGCAATTAAAGGAACGCCATTAATTAAACCATTATTAACTATGTTGGTTACACCACCAACCCCATTTTGCACGGCCAAGGCCATACCGGTTAAATCGGCAAGAGTAACCCCGAGAAGCCCGCTGGTACCACTCATGTAACCATTGTTAGTTACGTTGACATTACTGGGATTCGCATTACCAATGTAAGTACCTGTTGAAAGAACATTCAGCAAACCCAGGAATGAAGGATCGATAGTTCCGTTGTTGTTTAAAGTAATATTATTTCCTGGCAGAGCCAAAGCAGTTCCGCCTAAACCGAGAAGAACACTGAGATAAGCACCGCTTTCGACGTTAACAGTCAGATTATTTGCAGCGGAAAAAAATGAGGGGTCCAATGGATTAGTTGGGGGAAGACAGGTTACCACATCGCCATTTTGCGGAAACGCTGGAATACAATAGGCATTAGCGGCGTTGGTATTCAATAATCCTGCACAGGTAGCGGCCAGGATACTCATGCTAAGTTTACTTAACTTACCTGAGCGCGGTTTTGATCAGTTACATCTCGATTAGAAGCTTTTATTTTCATGAACATTCCTTGTTTAAAAAATACTGACTTCAACTGCGATAAAACTAATAGTCCGTCAATGACTATAAAAGAAATTTATGAATCAATCCAGAGTTAATTTAAACTAAGCAAAACAGTTGAATTCATTAGTTGAAAGCTCGGATTTATTTAAATCGAGCAGATCGTTTATTGTAAGAACGCTGTTTTTTTTAAGCAGTTGCTCCAACTCTTCATTCTCGCATTGAGCACTGGAAATCGGTTCAGAAAAAGCAGACTCCTCATCCATTTGATGATCAGAGGCGATAATTGACATCTGACGGGAATCGATTGTCGTTAGCGGTTGGAAAAAAGATGGCGCAGGAAATGGCTTTGTATTCAAGTGTAAAACACAACTATCGACTATTTTCTGCCAGGATTGAAACACTCCACGATTTTGCTGGTGAAATTGAAAGAAGAATTGTGGATTGAGTTCGGCTATCGCCATTCCCAAAATTATATCTACATCGTGTATTGTTTCATGTTTGGTCAAAACCTCGTCAATTTTTGAAAACAGTAAATCCAGTTGAAAATAATTGCTGAAGCCATGTAATTGGCTGCAGGTTTTGACAATCCAGGACATGTTATCGTTTAGATTGCTTCCTGGAGGTAATTTATCCAGTATACCCAGCAGAATATGCGCATTTTCCGCACGAATAAATAGCATTGCCTCTTTTGCAAATCGCAAATTGGCGGCTGTAATTTTGTTATAATATTCAAAATAGACCAATGAGCTGGGAAGTCGAGTTTCTACCTGGACACGCCGGTTGAATGAAGATTGTAACACAAGGCTAGGGCTGGCAACTAACACATAATAAGCTTGCCCATTTATTATTTTCTTTTCAAAGTAATGAGAGAAAAGGAGCACTTTGCTTTCAGACATGAAGAATGTCTGACTACCTTTAATGGAGTTTTGAGTTTTATTTTTCATTGATAAAGCTGAATGACTAATTCTGACAATAAAGCGCATTATATTATCTTTTGGAATTGAAAAATATATAATCGCTATAATAATGATCAGTTAATAAGGTCTTATCTTCCTAAACGTGAGAGGTGTTAAATCAACCCTCACTGCCATTTAGTTAACGACTTCTGTCATTCCCGCGAAAGGCGCTGAGTGATCCTGTCATTATTTTGAACAACTCAAAGCGCCAGATTCAATAAATGAGTGATATTGCTGTTGCAGGTCACTCATTACGCTC
>NZ_CAAAJH010000022.1:0-22500 GCF_900640215.1 Legionella genomosp. 1 | reverse complement strand
AAAACTTTCGGTAGATGAGTCTAATTGCAAGGCCTTCTTATTCTTGCCAGATGCAGGCTTTGCAACTAATTCGCGAAACTCCTGAAATCTGCTCTCATGCATTTTCTTTTCTTTAGATGTCGTTCCTTTCGGGTAACGGATCGATGAATCAGCGAATGCCTTAATACTTTTCATCAGACCATCACGCTCAGTTCCAGGTTTAGCTACGCTGCTCACATCGAGCGCAATTTCAAAAAGTTCAACCAAGTAAGGCATATACAATGACGCAGTCGCTTTCTCAAGTGACAACAGATTCTGTTTTTTTAAAATACTAATTATTTTTCTGAATTGACTGTCTGTTTTCGTCTCATCGCCAGCAAGATGATAGGCTATCTTGACATCGAGAAAGTGATGGTAAAAGGGAATATGTAAAGAAGCATCGACAAGATAATCAAAACCTCTATTTCTCCACAGGAAAACAGTGTCCATGTTGACGTTTTTTGCAGTCTTTCCTCTAGGTATGTCGCCTTTTACGACAGAGAGATGCCAGTCCGCGATGTCGATCATCCGTGCAGCTAGCGTCAACCAGGTTTCATTGACCTTCTTTTGCAGATCATCAGAGTTCAACGTATACACGATGTCAGTGACTTGTTTTAAATTATTAACAGGTTCCTGCAATTCTTCCCAGGCCACATCATACGAGCGGGGATTATATTCAATATGAGCAATCCTTTCGCACTCAGACATTATTACTTTACATATATCCTCTACTTTCTTTATATTTTCTAGTGTTTCTTTGGACTGTTTAGTTTTAGCTTTCTTCATTTCTTACACTTATTACAATAAAAGACCAAGCATTATACCTTGAGGACTAAATTTAGTCAAAGTGTTAAAATATTCTATTTTCAAGCCAGTTACAGTATGCTGCTTACTATGGATAGGCGTGAATTGGATAAAAAAATCCCCGCTAGCAACGGGGATTACTCTGAGCTTGATGGGTTTTTAAAGCTTAGGCGAACTGCTGGTCGTATCCGCAGCAGATGGCAATCCAAGCTCTTCTTCAAATTTTTTAATAAGCTGCTCATCCAATTCGGCCTCGGAAATCAGCTTTTCCCATGCTTTTAGCTTGTTTTTTAAATACTCTAACAATTTCTCAATTTGAGCCTTAAAAGCTTCCGGCTTATTTGCATATAACTTGTTGAGTCTGGCAATAAATGTAATCAGGGTATGGGTAAAAATATCCTCGCCCTCACATTCATAATCCTTTTTATTTTTATGCAGCTTAGAGTGCATCGCGCTCAACCTGAGCATCGCATTAATAATTTTATCATTCTTTGGATGTATCGCCAGAACCTGTCGGTATAGATATACAGCGATAGCAGGTTGATTGGTCTGCCTGGGCTCTAGCATGAAATCCGCCATAAATGATAAAACAATAGGCTTGAAGGATGACGTTTTAGCTTTTGCAGTAAAACTGTTTAAAACCTTCATAAATGCCTGCCCCACTTGCTGCATATCAGGTTTTTGGATTTCAGCGCCCGGAGCTGAAACAGGAACGGGGCTGGGAGTCTTCCTGGTAAAAAATCCTGGAGCGCTGCTTGAAGAAGAGGCAGATTGCTTCTCCTGTGCTTGCATAAGTGAGATACTATCGGTAAAAAGAATCACTTCTTCTTCAATAACTGAATCTGTATCAGGTGTTTCAAGGCACACTTCGACAACTTCAACCTCTCTGCTTCTCTTATTGGCAGGCGAACTTCCAGCCTCAGCATAAGTGCTTACGTCTTCGGCTATTGAAGCCGCTTTTCTTTTTTTCCTGCCTGTATCCGTATTTACAGTCAGGGTTATTTCTTCTTCGTCATCCACTATAACAATCACCTCTTCGACCTCTTCAAAAGATGTAAGTGATTTACTGCTTCTCGATGTTTCAAAAACGGGAACACTATCCTCTTCTTCGTCAGTATCAGAATCGAAATGAACTTGATCAAAATCAAATTGATCTTCTGGAGTCTCTTCTTCAATTGGCATTTTTTCCAAACGTCTACTACTAATGAATCGGCGCGGCTCAATGACCAGCTCAATTTCCTCTTCCTCTTCCGCAGCAACGCTTACAGGGAAGGTTTGAGTGGTTTCATCCGAAAATTTTTCCAGATTATCTGCAAGTCTGCTTTCAAAAATATTCAGCCAACCTTTTAAACTTTCTGCTTCATCTTCATCATCTGCCTTACCAGGGAAAGAAGCGGAACTTGCGAATTTCATTGCTGCTTTCACAATTGTACGGCTTAGTCTATCTTCCGGGTATTCTTTGGTCGCGCACAGACTTACCGCAAAAAAACACAGTCGTTCTTCGGGAGTAAGGCTGGATTTTGTAAGAAGCTTATGTACTCCAATCAGTTCAAGCATGCCCAAAAGATTTTGCCTTTCTTTTGAAAGCTCATAGCGATCCCCTAGAATTTCAAGCTTCAACAGGAAGGCATTAAAACCTATCTTCAACCCATGCTCATCCAATAGAGCTATGGAATAATCCACCCACTTCAGCGCGTTATCCAGGAGAATGGTCTTATCCGCTGCATCTTCCGCTTCTCCACAACTCTCAGAGGCTTTACCACTGGTTCTTTCACAAAAAGAAGCGCTAAGCGTTATAATTCTGGCGATATCTGCCTGCTTTTGGTTTTTTTCACCAAATCGTTTGGCCGCCTTTAGAAGCATGCTGGAAATGGGCTGTATTAAACTCAAAATGGGATCATATTCTTCACTAACAAAACTTGCTTTTTCGTATAGATTAAAATAAGAAGTCAGTAAATATTCACTTACCGCTAAATAATCTTCATACCAGCCATCCGGCACCCTTTTATTAAGTCCCGACTGTCTATTCTTTACAGAATTGAGTTGCTCAAGCATGACTTTAAATTTATCTGCTGCTTGCTGATAGGTTCTCGGCCTATACAGTTTAACTGCATTGCTCCATTCTGCTGTCTTGATATACTTCATATTTTTCACTTGCTTGCTAAATAGAGCAAATATTTTACCTCATGACAAATATTAAGTCAAAATGATGGCTTTATGCAGCAAGTGATTTTTCTTTAATTTTGTCTGCGGGATGATTAATACAATTCGGGGATAGAACAGTGCCATCCTGGCGAAATATGTGAAATATGAATGGATTTCCCGCCGGCGCGCATAGACGAAAACTTAAGAAGAATCCTCTATCCCAAGCTGGGAGAGGCCGAGGGATGATTTTTAAGCCCTCTCTCTAACTCTCTCCCTGAGGGAGAGAGGATTTTAAAGAGAAATAGCCCGAGAAGACTCTTTTCTCTCGAGCTGTAAAATGCAGGAATATTATTCTTTAGCGCGGGAAACGTATTCGCCTTTGCGGGTATCCACTTTAATCAGCTCACCCGTTTGTATAAATAAGGGAACACGTACCACCGCTCCCGTTTCGAGAATGGCCGGTTTGCCGCCACCGCCAGAGGTATCGCCACGGACACCCGGATCGGTTTCAGTGATGGTCAGGACGACAAAATTGGGAGGCGTCACCTGAATGGGTTCGTTATTCCATAAGGTGACAATGCAAATATCCTGCTCTTTAAGCCATTGTTTGGCTTCTTCCAGCGGCTCTTCTCCGATTGCATACTGCTCGAACGTATCAGGAACCATGAAATGCCATAGTTCACCATCGTTATATAAATATTGCATTTCAACATCTGTCACATCGGCAGATGGCAGGGTTTCACCCGATTTGTAAGTGCGTTCAACCACTCGACCTGTTTTTAAATTCCGAATTTTTACTCGGGTAAACGCCTGGCCTTTTCCGGGTTTAACAAATTCACAGTCAACAATGCTGCAAGGCGCACTATCAACCATCACTTTCAATCCATTTTTAAATTCATTGGTGCTATAAATAGCCATTCGGACTCCACAGTTGAGATTTTATTGCATTTTCGTTAGAGTTCGCGCAGTTTATCAATTTTGAATCATTAATGCGAGATGCCTTTGTGAGTTGGCAAAAAATTTTAGCGCAGGGATTTGCCTCATCCAGTGAGTTGTTGCAGTTTCTGGGCTTATCAGCTGTTCAAGGCAGTACGGCAGCTGAAAAGCTCTTCAAAACCCGAGTACCACGCGGTTTTGCGGAGCGCATGAAAAAGCATGACCCTGAGGATCCTCTTTTGCTGCAAGTTCTGGCCAGTGAAGAAGAACTGCTTGAGGTCGATGGCTATCAGAACGACCCTTTGCAGGAAAACAGCAGCAATCCGCTCACCGGATTATTGCATAAATATACCGGGAGAGTTCTGCTAACCTTAACCGGCACTTGTGCGGTCAATTGCCGTTACTGCTTTAGAAGGCATTTTCCCTACCAGAAAAATAATCCTGGCCGCGAAGGCTGGCAGCAGGTCATTGAATATATAAAAGGAAACTACAGCGTTTCGGAAGTTATTCTAAGTGGCGGCGATCCCTTGCTGGCCTCCAATACCGTTTTGAGTTCAGTGCTTAAGCAACTGGATGAAATCAAACACGTCACCACTGTACGCTTTCATACCCGAATTCCTATTGTATTGCCGGAAAGGATTGATGAGGAGTTTTTATCCATCTTAAGCTCATTGCGGTTGCAAAAGGTGATAGTGGTTCATTGCAACCATGCACAGGAGCTGGATGAAGCGGTTGAATCAGCCTGCCGGCTGCTGCAGACATCGGGTTGTCATCTGCTCAATCAGTCGGTTTTATTAAAAAAGGTTAATGCCGATGCAAAAACCTTAGCCGAGTTGAGTCAGCGCTTATTTAGTTGTGGCATATTGCCTTATTACCTGCACATACTCGATAAAGTAGCAGGAGCCGCGCATTTCGATCTGCCGCAGGAAAAGGCATTGCAAATTTTTCGAGATCTGCAAACCTTGCTTCCCGGATATCTGGTACCTCGTCTGGCAAGGGAGGACGCCGGCAAAGCCAGCAAGACCCTGCTTATTAGCAGCTAAAAAGAGAGTGTTCATCAAACTGTCATGCCATGTCATTTGGGAGATCTCTCACTGCGTTCGAGATGACGGCTGCTGAACGCTCTCGCTAAAAATCCGCATTGGCGGTTTTTGAGTAAAGCTGCAGTAATTTTTCCTGGGCGGAGTGAGAACCATTACGCATGGGCTTATAAGTGCCGTCAGCCTGCATTTCCCAGGCATACATATTATCTTTCAGGTAGTTTTTGAAAATTTCCTGCTTGATTCGCTTACGAATGGATTCATCCTGAATAGGGAACAAAATCTCAATACGATTGTACAGATTTCGCTCCATTAAATCGGCGCTTGAACAGTAATAATATTCACTATCTTCAATGCGGAAGCAATAGATTCGATGATGTTCAAGAAAACGTCCCAAAACTGAGATAACTCGAATATTTTCTGAAATTTCAGGTATACCCGGTTTTAAACAACACATGCTGCGAACAATCAAGTTGATTTTTACACCCGCCTTTGATGCAGCATACAGAGCCTGAATCATGGCCTTATCGGTCAATCCGTTAATTTTAATGTTAATTTCGGCATTTTTTCCTTCTTTCGCCGCTTCCGCACAGGCATCAATATGTGCCATGAGATTTTTCTGCAGAGTAAACGGAGAATGGCATAATGCCTTTAACTTAACCGTTTTGCCAAGACCGGTTAATTGCTGAAAAATAATTTGTGTGTCCGCAGTAATCGCTGCATCGGCTGTTAATAAGCCAAAATCGGTATATCGCCTGGCAGTTTGTTCGTGATAATTGCCTGTTCCCAAATGGACATAGCGTTTGAGTTTACCGTGGGTTCTTCGCACCACCAGAGTCATCTTGGCATGGGTTTTATAGCCCATTACGCCATACAAGACCAGCACACCCGCTTCATGCAAGCGATTAGCTAATCTCAGGTTAGACTCTTCGTCAAAACGGGCGCGCAGCTCCACTACCGCCGTCACCTCTTTTCCAGAACGGGCGGCTTCAACAAGAGCGCGAACCATTACTGACTCAGAATGCGTTCGGTATAAGGTCTGCTTGATAGCCAGAACATTAGGATCAGCAGCAGCCTGTCGGACAAAGTCAATGATCACCTCATAACTTTGGTAGGGATGATGCAGGAACACATCTTGCTCGTCTAACACATTGAACAAATTTCGGCGTTGATGGATAAAATCAGGATATTGCACATTGAGAGGCGGATAGTTCAAGTCAGGCCGGTCTATACGATTAATAGCATTGTAAAAGCGCTGTAAATTGACAGGCCCATCGCAGTAATACGTATCCTCATGGTGAAGGTGATGTTTCTGCAATAGAAAATCGACAATATGTTCAGGGCATTTTTTATCCACTTCCAAACGCACAACATGCCCATAATGTCTTGAAAATAGTTCCCTTTGTACGGCCACAGCCAAATCTTCAATTTCCTCCTCGCGCAAAAACAGATCGCTGTTTCTGGTCAGGCGAAACGGGTAACAGCCATTGATTTCCATGCCCGGAAACAAGCTGCTGATATGCGTTTGAATAATTGATGAAAGATAAACAAAGTAACTGCCGCCATCAGT
This sequence comes from Legionella genomosp. 1, assembly GCF_900640215.1. Classification (NCBI taxonomy): domain Bacteria; kingdom Pseudomonadati; phylum Pseudomonadota; class Gammaproteobacteria; order Legionellales; family Legionellaceae; genus Legionella; species Legionella genomosp. 1. The sequence continues at coordinate 15,987 of NZ_CAAAJH010000022.1, read as the reverse complement.
ACATAACTCGGAAGGCAGATGGATCATTCTCGGCAGCGAGCGCGGGGCATGGACAACCGCATAGTCAATGTTTCGATCAAAAGCGTCCTTTCCACGAAGGGAAATGATAAAATTAAGACTTTTATTAAATAATCTTGGAAACGGGTGTGCCAAATCCAGGGCAATTGGGCTTACGATAGGCAATATTTCATTTTTAAAATAATGTTTGGCCCATAAATGAATGTCATCCGTCCATTCTTCGACATTTAAAAAATGGATATGCTCTTTACGCATCTCGGGCAGTAATTGCCTGTTGAAAATATTATAAAGCTCATCGCTTAGAATATGTGCCTTCTTACTGATCTGGCTAAACACTTCCTCGGCGCGCAAGCCGTCAATATTTAATTTTGGAGATGCTATGGCTATTTTTTCTTTAAGGCCCGCGACTCGAATCTCAAAAAACTCATCCAGGTTACCACAGCAAATACAGAGAAAACGCATCCGCTCCAACAAGGGGATTCGCTCATCCTTAGCCAATTGCAATACCCGTTCATTAAAAGCAAGGGCAGTAAATTCGCGATTAATATAAAATTCCGGATTATCTAAATTCTTACTCAAGATCGCTCCTGCTGGATATTTAAATTATTCATTATCAGGTATGGACCAAAAAGAAGCAGATGCCAATATAGGCAATAAAGCCCCAGAATGGGGATAGTTGTAGATATACCAAAGCTAAGAAAAATAAGATACAGGCGATTACAACAGGCAGCGAATAATAGCTTTGAATAACCCCTTGCGCCACTGAATACGACGCGGCAGCTAATAAAGCCAGAGCCCCATACTGCACGGCGATCATTATTTTCTGAGCGAAGGGAGAGTTGTGATTGTTCAGGAACTGATAACCCACTACAGCAAGAACCAAGCCTGGTAAATTCAGGGCAAGGACCGCCAGAAGCAAGCCGATGTATCCGGCAAGCTTGTATCCTATTAATGCGGAAAGTTTTACTGCCGTTAAACCTGGGAATAGAAAACTCGAGCCCACCATCGCGATAAACTCTTCCTGGCCAACCCAATGACGATGATTAACCACCTCAACTTCAATCAGTTTAAGCATGGAATTGCCGCCGCCCAGAGAAACTATGCCGATTTTTCCAAAGCTTGCGACCAAGTTAAGCAAAGTATTATTCATGAAAATGAGTCTGCTTTAAAAAACGCACATAATCGCAGGAAATATTCTGCCTCATCAATAACTGACTCAGGCGAGAAACCAAAAGCTGAGAACGTCCCTCAATACAGACACTAAAAAATCGCTGATCCGCAATACTCAACCTTGCCAGCTCAAGCTTTATTGTCGGATTGAGGGGGAATTTATACTTCAGAGCGACCTTGTCAACTCGAATCATACGGCTTTCCTGCTGAACTTTAGCGAGCATTTCCCTTACAGTCAGTGCCGGTTCTCCAGACAACAGGTCTTCTGGCGCCTGCTCCAGGAGGTTGGTTTTATGCCCGAAGCCCTGGCATCCCCCTTTTTCTTCAAGCAGGGGTTTGTATAACAGTTGATCGCGCCGATCTTTAATATTGTAGTATCCTTCACCGATAAGATGGTACACATCGACTCGCTGCTTGATTTGATAACGGGACAGATCGAGAAACTCCTCCCCTAGTCCATGTAAGGTGATATGGCTGTCGGCGGGCCAGAAATAGCGAATTTCCCAGCGCAGCGAATCGGACTCCTCCTGAGGAAAAGCAGTGAAATCGATTAAATCTTCAGGGTCAACCTCAAAATTCCAGACCAGGCGGGTTTTTGGCATACCTTCGTTTTCCTTCACCTAATAAATCTTTAGCAAGCGACTCTCGCAAAATTAACTGTAACGAGTATATACTACAAAATCAAATGCTTAATTGCTCATTTGCAACTCATAATAATATTAAAGGAATAAACATGGCTACAATTCTGTTTCTCATCTATCTCGTGTTTACTCTGATCATCTTGTATCGCGGTTTGCCCGCAATTGTATGGGAGATTGGCTCGGCAGTGTATCTGATTCTGGCTACTTTTTTTATCGGCATGCACTGGCTGCCAGGAATTTTAATTTGGCTGGCTATTCTTGTGACGGTCATTCTATTACATGTTGAGCCGGTGAGAGCCGCCTTTGTTGACTTTATCTATAAGCGCTCGGTCAAATCAATTCCAAAGCTGTCGAAAACTGAAGAAGAAGCACTCAATACCGGCGATACCTGGATTGAACAGGATATATTTACAGGCTCACCTGACTGGGAAAAATTATCCGCTATTTCTTCAGAGCTGACTCCTGAAGAACAATCTTTTCTGGACAACGAAACACAAGCGCTCTGCAATATGCTGGATGAGTGGAGCATCGGACAGGAAAGGGATTTACCAGAAACCGTATGGAATTTTATCAAGGAAAAAGGCTTTCTGGGCCTCGTTATTGCCAAAGAGTACGGTGGTAAAGGATTTTCTGCACGGGCTCATTCCGATATCGTTATGAAAATTGCCAGCCGCTCTGGAGTAGCGGCGGTTACAGTGATGGTTCCCAATTCTCTTGGCCCAGGCGAGCTTTTGCATTATTACGGCACGGATGAGCAAAAAGCAAAATATCTCCCAAATCTGGCAAAAGGGATTGATATCCCCTGCTTTGCGCTGACTGAGCCTGGTGCGGGAAGTGACGCTACCTCCATTCAATCAGAAGCAATTGTCACTCAGAAACAAATCAATGGCCAGAATGTTCTTGGTTTAACCATTAATCTGAACAAACGCTGGATCACCCTGTCTCCGGTTGCCACTTTAATCGGTTTGGCAGTTAACCTCAAAGACCCGCAAGGCCTGTTAAACGGGGTCGGAGAAGAAGGGATTACCTGCGTATTAATCCCCAGAAATACCGAAAATCTGGAAATTGGCAATCGCCACTTACCGGCAGATCAACCCTTTATGAACGGCACCATTCGTGGAAAAGATATCTTTGTGCCTATTGATACCATTATTGGCGGCCAGAAAAATGCTGGTCATGGCTGGCAAATGCTGGTGGAATGTCTATCGATTGGACGTTCAATTTCCCTGCCGGCGCTGGCTGCAGCTTCCTCCTCCGTTTGTTATCTGGTTAGCGGGGCTTTTGCGCGCATCCGTCGGCAATTCAGTGTGGAGATTGGACAATTTGAAGGGATTGAAGAGAAACTGGCTGAAATTGCCGGCCTGAGTTATCTGGTTAACGCCACGCGTTTGTTAACAGTCGCGGCCGTGAATCAGCATATGAAACCTTCTGTTGCCTCGGCCTTAACCAAGTACTTTAATACCGAGCTGGCACGTAAAGTAATAAACAATGCAATGGATGTGCATGCTGGCCGTGCGGTAGTCGTTGGACCACGAAACTACTTAACCAGCTTCTATGTCAGTCTTCCCATTTCACTGACTGTTGAAGGGGCTAACATTATGTCCAGAAACCTGCTGATCTTTGGCCAGGGTTCGATGGCTTGCCACCCCTTCGTACGAAACGAGTTTTATGCAATTGCCAAAGAAGACAAAAAAGAGTTTGGTAATCTGCTTTGGCAGCATATTCATTATTTTCTGCAGAATTTTGCGAAAAGTATTTGTTCGGGCTGGACCGGTGGTATTTTCATCGCCGCTCCAGATAATGGCCTGAAAAAACAATATCGAAAGTTAGCCAGGTTAAGCCATGCCTTTGCCTGGCTCGCTGATCTCTCCCTGATTTATCTGGGTGGTGAGTTAAAACGTAAAGAACGTCTGTCGGCACGTTTGGCAGATGCCATGTCATATTTGTATCTGGCAATGGCAGCGTTAAGGCTTTATCAAAATGACAAGGGCAATGCGGATCAGCAACTGCATGCGCTTTGGGCAACCTCTTACTGTTTTTATCATGCGCAACAGGCAATGATTAACTTCTGCCAGAATTTTCCTTCACGTATTATCGGCGGTTTAGTGCAATTTTTACTCTTTCCTCTTGGGCAGAGCATGCGTTATCCCTGTGATCGGCTAGACAAGAAGCTGGCCCGCTCAATGATGGGCAATAACCAATACCGCGACACTATCAAGCACTGGGTATTTTTGAGTGGTGATAGCAGTCAGCCCGTTGATCGGATGGAAGAAACCCTGCAACTACTAATCCAGAATGCCGGCTTGTATCAGAAAGTGGGCGGCTTGAAGCGTTATGAGTTTGACAAACTGCATGACATTCTCGAGACCCGGGTTGCAAAAGGAGAGCTTACCCAGGAAGAAATGGATACTTTGATGAAAGTAGAAAAAGCACGCTGGGACGCCATTCAGGTAGATGAGTTTACGTTTGACTCCATGAAAAACAAAACTTACTCGTCAGTGACAGATAAAATAGCGACACCTTTTGATTGATTTACTATTCTTTAACAATCGAGGAACTTATTTTAATCAAGCTACTCTGTTACTCTTTTGCTATACTTTGTTATATTTTTTGACAAATCTAACTGCTTGCCAGCCAAAAAGAAAAGGCTGGCAAGCAGTTACGAATTCATTCTATCTGTGAGTTAAATGACATGCTGAAAACTACCAAACGAGGCAGTACAGTTGCCGAGAATATGCCCTATTTTAAAGCAATCAAGCAAGCCGGCGAGGTAGCCTCAACGCCCGAAGCGGCAAGATATCTGGTAGATCAAGCCACTAAAAAAATGATTGCCGTGGGTAAACTGGATGATGCACAAACCATGCTTAGGTCGCTTGAAGAATATCGTCAGAATGTGGAAATGCAAAGAGAAAGACCTTCGCCGCAATCCGGTGACGGGCCTGTACGCTCAGACTTTCAAAATCTGCAGCATAATCTCGCTGAAGCAGCAATTGAAGCGATAAAGGGCTTAGCCAAGGGCAGCATCAAACTGGATTATGCGCTTAATGATCAAACTAAAATATTGCGTGGTTTTTCAGTGAACGGAGATATTATCCAAAAAGGAGAGCCTTTACTGGATGCACTGGACAAAGCCCTTAATGCCTGGCTAGCTGAAAGGAATATGGTGAGCAAGGGAAGTATGATTTATGAATGTGATCAGAGTGGACAAATTAAAAAGGACTCCGCAGGAAATCCAGTCAAAGCGGATCCGGTTAAACTGGGACAAATGATCAATGATAGGGAACAGGGCTTTCAAAAAACTCTTTCCACAAAAGGTGTTGATATCAATGTATCGCAGCATCGGTACCCGGAAAAACGCGCCGAAGCCCAGCAAGCCGCACAAGCTCAGCAAAGACAAGAGCCGGAACCGGAAGCACCTACCTCAGGCTCTGGTATGGGGGGGTAGTGTCAGTTGTGAGGGAGTAGAACTAAGCAACGTTTGTCGTCTTTGCGAACAAAGTGAAGCAATCCAGATCGGAACTTGAGCAAAGCAAGGAGCTGGATTGCTTCGCTAACGCTCGCAAAGACACTTTTTTGTGCTCCTATCTTCATACGCAACAATGCCTCGCTGGAAGGACATTATTCCTTAACTTAGTGACAGTGATCTCAGCCCTCTTCCATATTCTGAGAGGGGATTTTTCTTGAAGGGATCTGATTAGCAAACTGCCAGCGTTCGAGAGAGCCTATATCTATCCAGCTGCCGGCATAATGCTCACCGCTGATTAAGCCTTTCACAGCAGTCTCTCGCCAAAGAGGGGTTACTGAAAAACGCCCAGGCTCATAGCGGTCGAAAAACTGTGGATGGTAACAGGCAATTCCCGAATAGGTGTATTTTTTATCCTCATTACTAACTTTCTGATATTCATTCAAGCCGAAATCGCCCCTGCTGTTATGAGCGGGATTATCGACCAGAACCAGATGCGCAAGCGATCCTTTCGGCAACTGGATATTTGAAAAATCAAAATCGGTAAAAATATCGGCGTTTACAGTAAGAAATGGCGTATTACCCAATAAAGGCAATGCATTGATAATACCTCCGCCTGTCTCCAACCCCCCTGGTGGCTCAGGTGAATAATGGATATCCACCCCCCAACGGCTGCCATCCTGCAGGTGATGTCGGATCTGACTTCCAAGATAGGCGTGATTGACAATAATTTTCTTAAAACCCGCAGAGGCCAGATTGTTGACATGGTACTCGATTAAAGGCATGCCCTGAACACGGCACATTGCTTTGGGGCAGGTTTTGGTAAGGGGTTTTAGTCGCTCTCCTCTTCCTGCCGCCAAAATCATCGCAGTTTTCATGGCAAATGGATCCTTCGTTGAATAAATTGGTAGAATGGTTTCAATTCCTCATAACTCTCAAGACAATCAAGTACATAATGGAGAGTTAATGGCAAATCTTTTAAGTAACCCGGTTTATTATCGCGCAAATAAAGCCTGGAGAAAACACCAAGCACTTTCAAATGCCTTTGCAAACCACATAAATCAAATGCACGCTGAAACTCTTTGAGACTCATCTCTTCCGTCAGCGTGGACCGCTCATAGAAACATTTGACCCATTCATGAACCCGCTCCCTGGGCCATTGAATATAACAATCTTTTAATAAGGAAACCAAATCATAGGTGCAAGGGCCTTTCATGGCATCCTGAAAATCGATCAGGCCCAATTCTTTTGGCCTGTCACTCAGAATCATCAGGTTGCGTGAATGAAAATCACGATGAATCATGGTCTGCGGCTGAGCTGACAACTGCTCAACCAGCCAGTCAAAGGTATTCGCCAACAAATGTTGTTCCGACTCGTCAAGCTTCAGTTTCAAATAGGCATCAACAAACCATTCATTAAAAAGAGACAACTCCTGAAGCATGAAGCCAGTATTAAATACCGGTAAGTTGCCTACGGCACATTGCTGTAAGCGCAATATATTATCAATCGCCACCGCATACCATTCATCCACAGTGTCTGCCTGCAAATGTGCCAGAAGCAACTGGTCGCCAAAATCTTCAAGTACAATAAAGCCCAGCGTCTCATCGGCCCTGAATATTCTGGGAGAGCGCAAACCATGACGGTTCAATAACTCGGCAATAGCCAGAAAGGAATTGATTTTTTCCCTTTCTGGGGGAGCATCCATAATGATCCCTTTGAAATTGGCATATTCAATTCGGAAATAACGCCTGAAACTGGCATCGCCAGTCAAAGGTTTGATTTGATACTCTCCGCCTACCCAGGGTTTTAACCAATTGTGCAGTGCGTTTTCCCGTTCTTGCATGCTATACTCCAAAACCTTGTTCATAGACTGCTGAAGCATCAGCAATCATTAAAATGTTGTGCACTTTGTGCTCGTGGATCATAAGGTATTTTGGTGACGGTGAAAATCAGGTTTTATCAGAAGATCCTATCAATGAACAGCAAAACGATTTCCCGCGCGTTTTGCGCAGGTAGTCTATTGGCTGCGGTTTCTGCCGGCCTGTTTTATTTCCGAAGCGTCAATGCGGAAACTGCCATCATTGAGCCTGTGCAAGCCTGTGTTATCAAACCCAATATGGAAGATAACGACTATAATCGCGCCTTATTTGCGCGCTGCCTTAATTGGCAACCCAATGCAGCAGTTCCGGTTTGTCGCGGCAACTATACTGAGATGAGCATTCCGCCATTGGACGAGGATGAAATTCGCCTGCAGGCGGATAATGTATCCTTTTACCGCGAGGGTCGTTCTACCTTATCGGGAGATGTGACCGTTCAGCAGAATGAGCGCATTGTTAACGCCCAAACGGCTTATGTGTATCGAGATGACAAAACCAATGAAATTACCCATGTTGAATTATTAGGCAATGTCCGCTATCTCGAGCCAGGCCGATTGATGGTCGCCCGCAAAGTTACCATTAATATGCAGGACAAGTCAGGTAAGGCAGAAGATGTTATTTACCGTTTTAACACGCGGAAACAAGGTTCTATCCTGCCGGCATGGGGACGAGCCAGCCTCATTGAGCGCTTTGCCAATAAGGATTATTATCTAAATAAGGCGACTTACAGCACCTGTGCACCTCAGGATAGAGCCTGGGAAATACGCGCTGAAAAAATCACCCTGGATGACTCTGAGAAAATGGGGGTAGCTCGTAATGCCCAGCTTTTAATCCGGCGTGTGCCTGTTCTGTATACTCCTTATTTAAGTTTTCCCACTTCTAAAGACAGAAAATCAGGTTTTTTAATCCCTACCAAGGGCTACTCCAATGTGGGCGGCTTTGATTTCTCACTGCCTTATTACTGGAATATGGCCCCCAATTATGACGCCACTATTATCCCTCATCTGTATACCCGGCGCGGATTAATGATGGGCGGGCAATTCCGTTATCTTACTGAAAACTCCAGTGGAAACATCAATGGCCGTTTTTTACCGCACGACCGCGCCTATGCTGATTTTTTGCATGACAATCAACTGGATTTTCCCGAACTGCGCGGTTTGTCAAAAGATCGCTGGTCGGTGCAATTCTTTGATTTGACGCGAATTAATCCAAATCTCAACCTGAGAATTAATTATCAGCAGGTCTCGGATGATTATTATCTCCAGGATTTCAGCAGTAATCTTGCTGTACTGACTGAGCGGCAGCTGTTACGCGAAGGCGAACTGGATTATACAACGGAACACTGGCTGTTTCGCGGTTTGCTGCAAAGCTATCAGACTCTGCAACCGATTAATGAATCGAGAATTGCTGATATTTATCAGCGTTTACCGCAATTGATGGCTCATGGCGTCTATGAGGATTTACCCTTTAACGGCAATTTGAGTCTGCACGGTCAATTCGATAATTTTGACTGGCCGAACAGTTTGTATTATCAGCCAGAGGGACCACGCTATTACTTCAATCCGATATTATCTTTTCCACAACTTCGACCCTGGGGCTATATCACTCCTAATATCGAGCTGGTGGAAAATTACTATGATGTACGGCGTTATTACAGCGACATCAATCGGGATTTTAACAATACGACCCCCCGTTATTACCTGGACAGCGGTCTTTATTTTGATCGCTCAAGCAGTCTGTTCGGCCAGGCGTTTAATCAAACGCTGGAGCCGCGTCTGTTTTATCTCTATGTCCCTTTTCATAATCAAACTGAAATACCGGTCTATGATTCGGCTTATACCATTTTCAATGCGGATCAATTGTTCAGGACTAATCGCTTTTCCGGTTATGATCGCATCGGCGATACCAATCAATTATCCTATGCGGTGACCTCGCGTTTTCTCTCAGATGAAACAGGTGCTGAAAAAGCCAGTTTTACTATTGGGCAAAGCCGTTATTTTGCCAATCGCCGCGTCCAGCTTTGTCAGTCGCCCACCGGCTATTGCAAAGATGTACCTTACACTCTGGGTTATCTCTCGCCCACAACAGATTATTCGCCTATTGCCTCTCGAGCCTTGTATCGCCTGAATCCCTCCTGGGTAGTTACCGGTGACTATGTCTGGGATCCGCATACTCGCTCAACGGATAACGGCAATATTAATTTTCATTACCAACCCGAAGTCAATAAAATTATAGCGCTGGGATATACCTATCTGGTTAATGGCGATATAGTGGAGCTTTCTGAAATACCTCTGCAGAAAAATGCGCTGCACCAGGCTTCGGCCTCGTTTGCCTGGCCAATTAATGACGCATGGAGTACATTAGGTGCTTTCAGTTACAATATCAGCAAACGCTATGACATGATGACTTTTATGGGCATTCAATATGACAATTGCTGCTGGGCAGTCAGGCTGGTAGGAGGACGTGCTTTCAAGAGTTTAAGCCAGGCTGCGCGGCCCCAGTATAATGATAATGTGTATCTGCAACTCTTGCTAAAAGGCCTGGGTTCAGTGGGGAATAGTGATCCTGCGACCATTATTCATACTTATATTCCGGGTTATCGAGACAGTTTTCATCGGTACTAATTGATTTGTATAATATTGATTACGACTTGTGTTTTGTTTAAAAATAACCCAAAATCGCAGAAAAAATAAAATGAGGAAACCAGGCATGTTTAAACGTTTCGCAGTATTGAGTCTGCTGATATCCTTTTATGCACCCACACTGTTTGCTGAGCCATTGGATAGAGTGGTCGCCGTTGTTAACGATGGTGTCATTACTTCCAGTGAATTAAATCAGCAGGTCAGTATTCTAAAGAAGCAGTACGAAGCCAAAAATATGCAGGTTCCTTCCGATAAGGTATTGCGTAAACAGGTTTTGCAGCATCTGATTGATGTGGATTTACAGCTGCAGCTAGCCAAGCAAAATGATATCAGCATTGATAATTCCGAGTTGAATGAGGCGATTTCCAAGATTGCCGAAACCAATCATATTTCACTGACCGACTTGCGTGAGGCCGTAGAAAATCAGGGCTTAAGCTGGAATAACTATCGCGAAAATATTCGCAAGGAGATTCTTTTGGGCAGACTACAGCAAAAAGCGGTTGGCCGGGATCTCAACATCACCAATCAGCAGGTAGAGGATTTCCTGAAAACCTCTTATCAGCAGGATAAAAGCCAACTGACATATCATCTGCAAAATATTGTTATTCCCTTGCCTGAGGAACCCACCACCGATCAATTAAAAAGTGCTGAGAAAAAAGCCAGCGATCTTCTGAAAAAACTTCGCCAGGGCGCTGACTTCAGCCAGATTGCCATCGCCGAATCCAGTGGGGAATTTGCATTGGAGGGCGGTGATCTGGGTGAGCGTCATTTAGCGGAATTACCAGATGTATTTGTCAGCGAAGTAACCAAAATGAAAGCAGGCCAGATTGCCGGCCCGATTCGCACCGGAAATGGTTATCAGTTAATCAAGCTCACTGCCATTGGCGGAGATAATGGTAAGCATGAAGTGGTAAAAACCCACGTACGTCATATTCTGCTTAAATCCGACTCCAGTCTGACTCCTGCTGAAGCAAGCCGACAAGCCAATAACCTCTATCAGCAAATCAAATCCGGCAAAGACTTTTCCCTGCTGGCTAAACAATATTCACTGGATGCCGCCAGTGCGGTTAAAGGCGGTGATTTGGGTTGGGTTACCCCAGGAGAGTTAGTTCCTGAATTTGAAAAGGCAATGGACGGCTTGCCGCTGCATAAGGTCAGCAAACCGGTAAAATCAGTCTTTGGCTGGCATTTAATTGAGGTGCTGGAGCGGAAAAAAGTGGATGATTCCGCCTCGTATCAAAGGCAACAGGTTCGTCAATTCCTGCAGCAGAAGAAATTTACTGAAGCCGTGCAGAACTGGCAGCAGCATTTACGTACCGATGCCTACATCAAAATTATGGATAAGGAATTGGCATGAGGCCTCTGCTGCTCAGCAGTGGTGAACCAGCCGGAATCGGCCCGGATATTTGCCTCGCTTTAGCAGAGGAAGAATATCCGGTGGTAATAGCGGGCGATCCCAATGTTTTAGCCGAGCGCGCCCGCCAGTTAAATCTTTCGGTGGAATTGGAAGTTTTTCAAGGCAGTGCTTCATTCGCGCCTCGCCGAGGCAGTCTCCAGGTGTTGCCGTTTTCTTGTGCAAAGAAAGTAAAGCCTGGTGAGCTTAACCCGCAAAACGCGCCAATGGTTATCCAGATGCTCTCGCAAGGAATTGATGCCTGTCTCGCCGGTGAGTTCGCAGCCTTAGTGACCGCCCCAGTGCATAAAGCCATTATTAATCAGGCCGGTATTCCATTTACAGGGCATACCGAGTTTTTAGCCGAGCGCTGTAAAGCGGATACCGTGGTTATGATGTTGGCTTGTGAAGCGATGCGTGTTGCCTTGGTTACTACGCATTTACCACTGCGTGCAGTTGCTGACGCGATTGATGGACCGCTTTTACAATCGGTGATTCGCCAATTGCATCAATCACTGCAGACTGATTTCGGGATTAAAAATCCGCAGATTGCAGTGGCAGGTTTAAATCCCCATGCCGGTGAAAGCGGCTATCTGGGCCGCGAAGAAATCGATGTAATCATCCCCGCACTGCGGCAATTACAGGCCGAAGGTATTGAGGTTCACGGCCCCTTTCCGGCAGACACAATGTTCACTCCTCATCACAAGGTCGATGCCTTTGTCGCCATGTATCATGATCAGGGCTTACCGGTGCTGAAATACGCAGGCTTTGGTGATGCTGTGAATATTAGCCTGGGTTTGCCGATCATTCGCACCTCGGTAGATCATGGAACGGCGCTGGAATTGGCGGGCACTGGCAAAGCGGCTTGTGGTAGTCTGCTTGCCGCCGTAAAAACCGCATTGGCTATGGCCCAACAAAGAGCAAACTATGACACTAATTAGCTTAATTGCAGCCGTTGACGAAGCCCAGGGACTGGGTAAGAATAATCAGCTGCTCTGCCATCTACCGGCTGATCTGAAATTTTTCAAGCAAATGACTTTAGGTAAACCGATTATCATGGGACGAAAAACCTTCGCCTCCATCGGAAAAGCGCTTCCAGGCCGTCAAAACATTGTGGTTAGCCGTTCGTCTGTCAGCGTGGCCGAGATTGAGGTGGCACACTCTCTGGAAGAGGCTCTGGAACTCTCTCAAGGGGCACCGGAAGTAATGATCATCGGTGGCGCCAGTATTTATCAGCAAATCCTGCCGCAGGCACAGCAGATTTATCTGACGCAGATTCATCATCGCTTTGATGCGGATGTGTTTTTTCCAGCGATTAATCAGGATGAATGGATTTGTGATAAAATTGCGGAGCATGTGCAGGATGAGAAAAATGCCTATTCAATGAGTTTTTATCTTTATAAACGAAAATAATCGAAATATTCAGAAGCTTGAGCTTTGCTTACAATACACTATCCAATTAGTGATACAGGCAATGGCTCTCCTGAGTCTCTGAGCCGCAACTAAAACATTATTATGGCGATCTATGAAATGCTTTAGGCAACCTGCTGCCCCAGGAGCACACCACATTTCAACTGCAATCTCCCTATCCTACACTTGATTTTGGTTCAGCCAGGATAAGTCATTACCTATATGTTTTATAATAGACCAATATTAGTGAGTTCGCGATAATAATGATAAAAGCTAAAGTCACAGCATCCTGGGTAATTGGAGCGGAGCTGGATTCCGCGCATAAAGCGCGGAACGTAGGCCGTGGTGGAGTTGAGCGTGGGAAGCTGACCTTCGGAACTTAATCGCGAAAGTTTTCAAACTGTAATTCCACAGGCACTTTTTCCTTTTTCAATAAAGCAATGACTTCCTGCAAATCATCGCGTTTTTTGCCGTTAACCCGTACTTTATCACCCTGAATAGACGTCTGCACTTTAAGCTTGGCGTCCTTGATAAGGCTAATGAGTTCCTTGGCTGCGGGTTGATCAATTCCCTGCTTGAATTTCATATTCAGAGAATAGGTTTTTCCGGTATGAATGGGTTTATCTTCGATTTCCACACCGACCAAGCTCACATTACGTTTGGTGCAGTGATTACGGAATAAATCTTCAAGTTGCCTAACCTGAAAATCAGACTCTGATTTTAGGGTAACGGTTAGCTCTTTCAGTTCGATGCTGGATTCAACGCCGCGAAAATCAAAGCGTGTTCCCATTTCTCTGATGGCATTGTCGACTGCGTGACGCAGCTCCACCAGGTTGATTTCGGAGACAATATCAAAAGAAGGCATAGCATTTTTCTTTAGTTAGTTAATTCCGAATGATTGTACCAAAAAATCATTTTCTTCGGTGCTGATTTTTTCTGTCTATAAGACCAAGCAGCTTGCATTGATGAAATATATTGTTAATTTGAACCACAGTGTGATAAAATTTTACCCACCAGTATGCGCTTATTAATAAAACCTTAAGCAAGACAGTTTATAATTTTTTCAGATTTTTTACCTTAGGAGTTGGTATGTCAGTTGAACAAATAGCTAAGCAAGCCAAAGCAAATCTTTCGCAGATGCTGCAAGAGACAGTAACGCTTCCCGGAAATTATACTGAAGGGATGAAGATACCCGATCATAGAGTTCAGAGTACTCAAAAGGCTATTCTTGATAACATTAACAACATTTTTGACGGTGCTTTTCAAGCGATTGAAGAGGAAACCAGAAAGGAATTTGCGGAAATTCATGGCGATAACTTTCTGCGTAAAAAAGCATTGGCAGAGGATTTTGATAACGCAAAAACAAAAGCAAGAAAAGACTTATACAAGAAATTAGCGCTTACTCTTCACCCCGACAGACTTCAACATGACAACGCCTTACGCCCCTATTTTGACTATACCGGCCTTGAGATTCAGGTTCCCTTTCAACTTCTGAAAGCTTTTGAAAATAATACCAATCTTATTAATGAGATGGCCAAAGATCCGATTAGCGGATTTGCATCGTCCATAAAATATTTTCTTAACGCATTCAAGTACATTTTTAATGCCAAATATCGCTATCCGCAACCCTTAAAGGGCTTCGCCATTGCCGTGGATGGAGCAATAGCAGTAGTCGCTCTGCTCACCAGCCTTCTGTATCTGATTCCATTCGGTATGGTTCATGGCTTGACTTCTCTGATGCGTTCGGCAGCTGCTGGCTTTGCCAACCTTGTTACTTCCAGAAAATTGGACAAAGTCGCTGAGGATTATCGAAATGATCCGGTGAACTTCGTAGCTGCTGAAACTCAATACTTGGAAAAAGTGCGCAGCACAATGCTCCTGACAGTCGAACTTATCGCTATGCAAAAAGCCGAATGGGATGAAATGGAAGCACGAGGCATTCGCGTGGAGCGCACCGCACTTCCTGATATCACCGTTGAACAAGTACGTGCGATGACGAGAGAACAGCTTCGCCAACAAGTATTTGGTGAAAAAATGAGGAAAGCTATGGAGGAAAGGGCGTTCGAAACCATGATGGCTCAAGCCTATGGAAGACCAGCCCCCGAAATCACAGAAGAAGAGATTAACCGCCTTATTGATGAAGACATTCGTAATGAATATCTATCCTCCACAGGATTTACCCGCGTTAAACATACCGCGCAGGCTTTCGGCAGAGCGGTTTTTGGTCCTCTTCCTGAAGGGTTCGGTAACAAACTGCTTTCAATTTTTGTCGCCCGACCGTTGCAATTAGCGTTGTCGCCCTTCGCTGTCGCTGCATCAGCTTTTGCAGAGACACTACGCTATGCAAACGTTGCCATGCTCTTGGGAGTGGTTACTGCTGGAGCCCTCGCTTATACAGCCTTTAACATCATGATTAGCCTCCCTGTGCTGGTAGTTGATGGGATTGCAGCAATTGGACGCGCCTT
The DNA here is from genome assembly GCF_900640215.1 of Legionella genomosp. 1. Classification (NCBI taxonomy): domain Bacteria; kingdom Pseudomonadati; phylum Pseudomonadota; class Gammaproteobacteria; order Legionellales; family Legionellaceae; genus Legionella; species Legionella genomosp. 1. The sequence continues at coordinate 908 of NZ_CAAAJH010000022.1, read as the reverse complement.
GACCTCTGGATGCTCAACCAAAGAAGAACCGGATGTAGAAGAAGGCTTCGGACACTCGCACAGCAAAATGCCCGGTTTTGGCGCTAAGAAAGATGCTGGTAACACACAGAGCAGTCAGCAGCGTTACGGCTACAATGGCGAGTCTTCACATGGTTCAGTTCATTCACAACCATCTGACAGAAGACCTACCACCAGACCAGTAATCGAAGTCGGTGGTCCAAGAACTGCCCCCGGATATACCAGTTAATAGCCGCAAGTTCTCAAAAGCCCCGCTTCAGGGGCTTTTTTATTAAAGCGATTGCTTAGACAGCTCGGCACATTTTTCTTCCGCTTCTTTTTGACACTGTTCGAGACAGTCAGAATTGCTGCCCTGGATGCACACCGACTCCTGACAGTCTCGCACCGTTTCCTGAATACAAATATCCATATCAAAATCGTCATCAGCGGCATAAGCAGCTATCACCAGGCAATTTAAGGATAAACAAAGACAGATTGGAATGAGTTTCATTATTATTCTCGTCGTGACTATCCATTGTTAATAGTAGACGATTTAAAGAGAATTGGCTGAAAATGTTAGGCTTGCAGCCTTTCTAAACATTCATTCGTGTTATACCCTCTCCCCAACACTCCCTGCCATTAAGAAGCTGAAATGTATATTAAACTGTCTTACCCCGCGAACTGAGGAATCCCCTCATTTTTCATTCAAAAAGTACGTTCCTTATCAGGTCAAAATGACTTTAAATAGTGTCGTTTCCGCGTAGGCGGAAATCCATCTTGCAAACAAGGAATTACCTTGAGAAATAGATTCCCGCCTACGCGCTGAGTGATCCTGTCATTATTTTGAACAACTCAAAGCGCCAGATTCAATAAATGAGTGATATTGCTGTTGCAGGTCACTCATTACGCTC
>NZ_CAAAJH010000021.1:0-30390 GCF_900640215.1 Legionella genomosp. 1 | reverse complement strand
GAGCGTAATGAGTGACCTGCAACAGCAATATCACTCATTTATTGAATCTGGCGCTTTGAGTTGTTCAAAATAATGACAGGATCACTCAGCGCCTTCGCGGGGACGACAGTTCAATATACGATTGAGCTCTTAAAGTCCTCTCTCCCTCAGGAGAGAGTTAGAGAGAGGGGATTTCAACTGAGTGCAAAAAATATTGAGTTTTATAGTATAATTGTAACCCTATGAGTAATCACGAAGTCACTACAGATTTTTCAGCCTTTCTATCAAAGCTCACCAGCCAGCCTGGTGTTTATCGCATGCTGGATGGGGAGGGTACTGTGCTGTATGTAGGCAAAGCATCCAATCTTAAAAAAAGAGTCAGCAGTTATTTCAATAAACAAACAATCGGTACCAAGACCCAATCACTGGTCAATCAAATCACCGCTATTGACATAACAGTAACCAGCAGCGAAACCGAAGCCTTATTGCTGGAAAGCAGCCTCATTAAAACCCTGCGGCCTCGATATAACGTATTGATGCGCGATGATAAAACCTATCCTTATATTCAGGTAAGCGCTGGAAGTGTGTACCCCCGAATCGAAATGTTTCGCAGTAAGCGAAAGCCGCAGAAAGGCCAGGTATTTGGACCTTATCCCAGTGCGGGCTCGGTACGGGAAACACTTGGAGTGATTCAGAAAGTGTTTAAAATCCGCAATTGCCGCGACAGTTATTTTAATGCACGTTCAAGACCCTGCCTGCAATATCAGATTAAACGCTGCAGCGCTCCCTGCACTGCCTATATCAGTCCTGAAGACTATCAGCAATCAATTAATGATGCGCTGCGGTTTTTGCAGGGTAAATGCGGGCAAATTCTTGATGAGCTGGCCAAGCGCATGGAGAGTGCGGTTGAGCGCCTGGCTTTTGAGGAAGCCGCTGTTTTGCGCGACCAGATAAAAAGTTTACGCCTGGTACAGGAACAGCAGGGGATAATTCAGTTGCGCGGCGATGCCGATGTGATTGTCATGGATGTACAGCCGGGTTTTGCCTGTATTCAATGTCTCACGATCAGAGATGGTCAGGTGATTGCCAGCCAAAGTTTTTTTCCCAGCATGCCCAGAAAACACATTGCTCTTGAAGAATATGAACCCAATGATTTGCGTCAGCAAGTATTTGAAGCCTTTGTTTCATACTATTATCTTGAAACGCCAGAGAGGATTCCTTCGCTCATTATATTGGATGAGGCTTTGACCGATGAGCCGGTCATTGAACTGATGTTGGGCGATCTAAGAAAAAAAGAGGTTCGCATTAATTCAAAGCCGCGAGGGATTAAAGCCAGATGGCTTGAGCTGGCCCGCAAAAATCTGCGTCTGGCAGTGTCTGAGCATATTGCTTCCACCACCACACTTGAAAAACGCTACAGCGCTCTTATGGAGTTACTTGCCCTGCCATCGGCGATTACCCGAATGGAATGCTTTGATATCAGCCACACGCAAGGGGATTCCACGGTTGCATCCTGCGTCGTATTTAATCAGGAGGGGCCCTGGAAAAGTGAATACAGACGCTTCAACATTCAGGGTATTACGCCAGGAGATGATTATGCGGCAATGGAGCAGGCGATTACCCGCCGCTTCAGACGTCTGACGGCAATGCAGAATTTGCCGGATGTACTGATAATTGACGGCGGTAAAGGGCAGGTTGGGGTGGCATCGAAGGTATTATCTTCATTAGGTGTTCAATCGGTTTTTTTGCTGGGGATTGCAAAAGGTCCGGAACGAAAGGCCGGCTGGGAGCGTTTGATTCTGGTATCTCAGGATAGAGAAATTACTTTACCCATGGATTCTCCTGCACTCCACCTTTTACAGCATATTCGCGATGAGGCGCATCGATTCGCGATTACTTCCCATCGTAAAAAGCGTTTGCAAACTGGACTGGATTCTTCCTTATTAACTATCGAGGGAGTTGGGCCAAAGCGGCGTCAGGCACTGATGAACCGTTTTGGCGGTATCAGAGAACTGGCAAAAGCGCCTTATGATGAAATTGTAAAAGTATCCGGAATCAATGCCGAACTGGCAATGCGAATTTTTCAACATTTCCATCCTGAGGCTTGAAAAAAGGCGACATTTGAGAGAATGTATAGGCTTTTGTCTGCATTGGCCGGTATTTCAGAATTTGTAGCTGGAAAAGTTTCCTTTTTAGCTAAACTTTTTTCACCTTCTACCGACATTAGCTTTGAAACAGATTAATAATACAAATTTAAGCACGTTTTTTGCTTGAGAAAAGATAAATGCACGAAGGGAGCAAATTATGAGAAAACTATTAGCAGTGATGACATTATTGCTATCGACTTCAGTGTCTGCCGCAAGCAATTATTATGGCGTGGGTCTTTGTGCTTATTCTCAGTATCAATGCATCAAAGTGCAAAAGGGACAAACATGGGAAACGCTGTTTCCAGACCCAGTGCAGCGTGATATTGTTCAGCGTTTGAACCGCTCCTACAATCATTTATGGGCGGGTAAGGAAATTGTAGTCCCAAAAGATCTTAATCAAAAAACGTTGCTCGATTTCGCTCCCTTCCCGCAAAAGATTGCACCCGAGGATGAAAAGCAGGTGATTGTCGATCAGGACAAATTAGCCTGGGCAGCTTATGATGTGAACGGCAAGCTGGTTAACTGGGGTCCTATCTCTTCAGGCCGGGATAAATGCTCTGACAGTAACCACTCTTGCCGCACAATGACGGGGATCTTCCATTTCTTCAGCAAAGAAAATGAGAAATGCCGTTCCAACGTGTTCCCTATCGGCAGAGGGGGCGCAAAGATGCCTTACTGTATGTATTTCCACAAAGGTTTTGCTTTACACGGTTCCGATGATATGCCTGGGGAACGGGCCAGTCATGGATGTGTCAGGTTGTTCACGCAGGATGCGCTTTGGTTGAATCATGAATTTGTAGAAATAGCCAACCCCAAAATTAATCGATTGGGTACAAAGGTAATTGTTCGTCCAATATTGGCCACCAACAGTGGAGCAAAAAAATGAAAACAATAAATTCCGGAAAAACTCTGCTGCTTGCGTCTGTGTTATTAGGCTTAATGCAAGCAAGTTACGCAGAAAAGGTAGAAAAAGAAGATAACCGAAATCCTCTCGGTTGTCGTGACACCGGTTATCTGTTTGAATTAAAAACACTGAAACTGCTTCCAGAAGAGGCTGGGGCCGCTCAGTCTATGTACTTTCTATTTAATAAGTCAAATCAGGCAGTTAGTCTGTATCAGATGCTCAATAAGGAAAGTTCGCGCAGCATGTATCTGAATCATACGATCCGAAATGGACAGTGGGCAGTGCTATCCACAAGTGAAAAGCTGATGAAGTACATTTGTACTGTACCACAGAAGGGTTCTACTTATGGTCAGATAGTGGATTGTGCGGATCATTTACAGGTCTGTGAGTATACCAATGTAAAATATGGTTTGAATAATAAAGGAAATTACTGGCTGGTAAACGGTAATACAAGGAGTGGCGCTCTTCGCGATGTTGTGCGTTATGGCATCATTCCGGCGCTATAAGATCGCAAATACTTGGCAAGCGATAACAAAAAGAGGGAGTCACCATGAAATCATTTATCCCGTGGTTTTGTCTGGTAGCTGCAACTGCAGCCAATACTGTACAAGCTGCTGACGGAGTCGACGCTTATCGTCGCGGCAATTATTTTCTGGCTGCCAAAAGCTTTGCGGAGGGACCAGGCAAGGATCCTGTAGTCGAGTATTACATGGGAAGAATGCGGCTTTATGGTTATGGAGAGCTAAAAAATAATGCATTGGCGCTTCGTTATTTTACCGATGCGGCCCAGAAAGGGTATATGCCAGCCCAGGAGTTACTCGCTCGCTATTATCTGCAAAAAGGAAAAGACCCTGCTCAGGCATTTCAGTGGTTTAAAAAACTGGCTGATGCCGATAACACTGCGGCGCAAATGTATTGTGCTGCTGCCTATATCTATGGATATGGAGTTAAACAAAATACCGATATGGGGCGTCGCTATTTCATTGAGGCGGCAAAAAATGGCAACCCGATTGCACAATTTGCCGTTGCTGATCATTTTCTGGATAGCAGAGACAGCAGAAATAAGAAATTGGGTTTGATATGGCTGAACAAGGCTGCCGAACAGAATAACCCCAAAGCATTGGTAAAACTGGGTGAACTATATGCTGCTGGTGGAATTGTTACCCGTGACCTGGCCAAAGCCAAACAGTTAATGGAGCAGGCCGCGAATCAGAATTACACCCCGGCAATGGTTTCTTTAGGGGAACTTGCGCAAAAGCAAAACAATTTCGCTGAAGCCAAGGACTGGTTTAGCAGAGCAGCAGAAGCTAACAATATCGATGCTCAGCTTGATCTGGCCAAATTCTATCTGGCGGCTACCAACCCGCAGCAGGATGTCGACTCTGGCTTTATGTGGATGCTAAAAGCTGCACAAAACGGTTCTATGGATGCTCAAAAGTCTTTATCTGAAATGTATAAGAAGGGACAAGGTGTTGCGGTGGATGAAAATCTGGCTGCCCAATGGAAGCAGACTGCAGAAGCGAATGCCAGCAAAAAGATTGAGCTTGATCCGCAAATCGCTGCCGCGCGTTGGCTAAGTAACGATACAGAAGAGCAATTTAACGGTGTTTACCAACTGGGCGGGATTTACAGCGCCTGGAATAATCCACAAGCGTTAAAAGAAAATAATTATAATGCGCCGCCACAAATGGATGCGGTGACTCGTAAGCATTTGTATCAGCCGCAATTCGTGATGGCTCAACCGGATACCATTCCAATTAACGATTATTTTGATGTATTGGCTCCGATGCTGACTGGTGCCCATTCCAATGACTGGTCTTACCCTCGCTACCCGATTGACAAGCAAATTGCTTCGTTGATACGTCATGATTCAATGGTCCTCAAGCACAAACAAGGTTCAGCGCCTGTGGATGATGGAGCGTCCTATCTGCAAAAAGATGAGGAAGAAAACTCACCTGATTATCTGGCACAGCAAACATTGGGCTGGAAGCAACAGGCTAATATGCAAGCCGTTCTAAGTGAGATGTATAACCAGGCAATTCTTGGAAATTCCTCAGCACAATTTGAAATTGGCCAGTTATATCAATACGGTATTGGTGTGGTCAAAAATATTGACCAGGCGATTATTTATTATCAACTGGCAGCTGCCCAGCAGGATGTAAGGGCAGAATATAATCTTGGGGTAATGTATCTCGAAGGAAAAACCAATCCGGTTGATTATCAGAAAGGTATCGAATGGATGACTGATGCGGCCTTTAAGGGCAATGCCTATGCGCAATATGTGCTGGCTAATATCTATGAAAAAGGCCTGACTGATCCAAACGGCAACGAAATGATTAAGCCCAATCATCAACAGGCGATGGCAATGTATTACCTGGCTTCAGCGAATCATTTTGGTGAAGCCGAATACCGTCTGGCTGATTATCTGGTAAAGGAAAAACAGTCCGGTTTAAGCCAGGCCGCTAAAAAGCATCGCAGCGATCTGATCAAACGCCTGTATGCGGGCGCTGCCAAACAAGGGGTGGCAGAGGCGATTCTTCCGCTGGCGTTCTATAACGCGATGGACAGCGATCCCAAAAAACAGGAGCAAGCGTTTGAAACGGCGCGCCGGGAAGCTCGTAATGGAAATTCTGAAGCCGCTCTGTTGCTGGGTATGATGTATGATCGGGGTATTGCAGTCTCCCCCAATCAATACGAAGCCTTATACTGGTATCAGCAGGCGACCACCAATCCGGTGAGCGCGTTTATACTGGGCACCTATTTTACTGAGGGCAATGGGGTTGCCAAGGATACTGAAAAAGGCCGCGCGTTGTTACAGGAATCAGCTGATGCCGGATTTTCCTATGCCAGTCTGAATTTAGGTGTTCTTAAGCATGATGTTGGTGAATATTTCCTGACCGAACTCGACGACGCCAGAAAGCAGGGCAACAGTAAAGCAGGTTTATTGCTCGCTGACTATTTCCTGCAGCAGGCCAATGATCCCGAAAAAATGAAACAGGCCCGCGATATCTATGAGTACTTTGCCGGGAAGGGTGATAAGGATGCGCAATTAAAACTGGCGTTTCTTTATGATCGGGGTCTGGGGGGAGAGGCGAACAGTGAAGTGGCAGCACATTGGTATACAGAAGCTGCTGAGCAGAACCAGCCAATCGCTCAATTTTTACTGGCACAGCTCTATCAGATGGGACGCATAGGTAAACAGCCTGATTATGAAATGGCAAAGAAATGGTATAAGCAGGCACAAGCCCATTCTCCCTATGCCTCGGTAGCGCTGGGTTTTATCTACGATACTGTAGATGATGACTATGCCAATGCAGCGGATAACTATAGCCGTGCTGCAGCTACCGGTGATGCCATTGCTCAGTATGATCTCGGCCTTCTCTATGAAAACGGTAAAGGGATGCCAGTCAATCCTGAAAAAGCCAGAGAGTATTTTCAACAAGCAGCCGAGCAGGGTTATGGCAAGGCAATGACCCAGCTGGCAGGACTCTACTTCAATGGAATCAACGGTATTCGTGATGAGCAACAGGCACTGCACTGGTACAAGAAAGCTGTAGCCGCAGGCGATAGCGGGGCAATGTACCAGCTTGGTCTGTTATCAGAGACTGGAGTGGCCACAAAGCTTGATTTTCCCAATGCAGTCAGTTATTACCAGCAAGCTTCTGATCTGGGGAATGAAAAAGCGCAAATGGCCCTGGCAAGAATGTATCAGTATGGTATCGGGGTACAGAAAGATATTCAGCATGCCGCTGATATCTACAAGGGTCTTGCAGCTAACAGCAATGCCTATGCTCAGTATCAGCTAGCCATGATGTATATCGATGGGCAGCTGGGAGAGCCCTCCATTGCTCAGGGCAAGCCACTGTTGGTTAAGGCCAGCAGCAATGGCAGTAATCAGGCTGAAACGATGCTGCGCTTGCTAAATGCCCAGCAGGAACAGAAGCTAAGTTTTATTGAGCCTCTGCAATTGAACAAAGCCCCTGTGCTGGCTGGACAACCTGCGGAGTTGATGTATATGGATGCTCTGAATGAATGGAATCGTGGTGATGAAACCCTGTCACGTATGATTCTGGATCGTCTGATGACTCAGTTCCCGCATTATGTCCCTGCGAAAAAGGTCTATGAGCAATTGAATCAGCAAAATAAAGCGCCAGATTTGGGCTAGTCCCAGGTCTTAATCCAGGGAGGGGCTTAGCCCCTCCTTTAATACTCCTCCAGCTCCTCTCTTAAACGTTTTTCTTCGAGAATGTCTTCAATTCGTCTTCGCCGTTCAAGTCTTTTGCTGGAAGCAGTTTCACATACCGCATCGTCCATGCTGTGGTCGTCATTTATTTCAGATTCGAATTCATTAAAATCCTGCGATTCCATGCAACCTCCTTTTGCTGTTGGCAGCTTCCATTTTGAATTACCTTCTACAAAATAACAGAAATCAGGGGCGAGATTCAATGAGTTTTTGTAGTGGTAAATTAAGAGAAAGTCCCCTCTCCCAACTTGGGATAGGGTTCAATTTTAACCCCTCTCTCTAACTCTCTCCCCTGAGGGGCGAGAGGACTTTAAAGAAGGTTCCGTTTAAAAAGAAAATCCCCTCTCCCTTTGGGAGAGGGCTAGGGAGAGGGTTAATTATACCTACATAAGCAGTTAATTTTGTGACGAATTATCAGATCCTGAATCGAGTTCTTTCTCGATAGCTTTAATGAAGCGTGTCGAATCAGGGGCGGTGGTTGAAAAAAAATAAGTGACCAGTTCGCCATTTCGATTAATCAGGTATTTATGAAAATTCCATTTGGGAGCACTGCCAAATCCTAATGTTTTATGAGCCCATTGAAAGAAAGGATGGGCATTTTTTCCGGAAACTACTTCTTTGCCTGCCATTGGAAAGGTCACGCCATAATTAATCTGGCAAAATTGACCGATTTCTTCTTCTGTTCCCGGTTCCTGTTTGCCAAAATCATTGGATGGCACGCCAAGAACCACCAGGCCGCGATCTTTATAGTCCTGATATAATTTTTCGAGACCAGCATATTGCGGTGTAAAACCACATTTTGAGGCGGTATTCACAACAATCAACACATTGCCTTTAAAGTTCGCCAGCGGCAGGTCTTGTCCTCCTGCTAACTGGTGAAATGAGTAGTGGTAGGCATTATCATGAGAGGATATTGTCATTGGTAAATCCTTTTGAGTGGAATGAAGCGTGAGTTTTGTAACTCACGCGGTTTAAAGAGTCTGAGCTGGAGCGCTATTTTGCGCCAATTCTGCCTGTTTTTCAGCCTCAGCTTCCGCATCTTTGACTTTGGCCTTTTCAGTTTGCAGGGCGTTTTTTATCACATCGCTATTAGTGGTTTTGCTAATCGGATTTTCAATATAGTTTTTGCGTTGTGTTGCTTCCTGAGTTGCGACGCGCCGAATTTCTTGCAGACGTGCCTGCAGTTCTGGAGTGTCAAACAGTTCATCAACAGTTTTCGATTTTCCATTAACCACAGTAGTGATATTGGAAAGCGATTTGCTGGGATCTTTGGGATCTGGGAAAGTGCCTTCCTGAAAACCGGCACGTAAACAAGCCTCAAAAGAGCGTCTGCCTAATTCCATTGCCCATTTTTCATCCTTGTGCTGTACCTTCATGTTAATGGAATTTGCCCCGGTGGCATAGACTGCAGAAGCGAGTGAGGTTAAATCATAAAGGACATTATCGTGACGGGTGTTGTAATAAAGAAAGCCGTATTGAGGTAACTGCATAGAGTATTTGCCATCCTTAACATTCATACGCAAACCTGTGATACCTTCCATGTACTGAAGATCTTCAATCTTGACATTTTCAAAAATGGCAAGGCCTTTCTCGTTAACATTGACGGAGATTGTCGTTGCTGCAGCGGCTTTGCCTTGCTTATTTAGTTCAGCCACGCGAGCAATTTCTTTTTGCATGGCATTGGAGTGATGCCACATGGTCGCCAGCCAGGCTACACGGCGACGCTCATTTTCTGCCTGAGTGTGCAGACTTTTAACATCTTCTGTCACCGAGCTTTCAAACTTGGAGAGGGCGTCTTTGTGTGCCTTATCCAGCTTTGTTTCCATTTCTTTTTTAAAACTTTCCAGCTGGGTATCGGTGCTCAGGCCCATGGTTGTTTTAAGCTTGGTTTTAAAATCATCCTCTTTAAACAGGGCTTCCAGCTTGTCTTTTTCCAGTTTATGCTGATTTTCAATCGCCTTTTTGGCGTCAGCATTTGCCTCCTGCAGCTTGCTGGCGACTGCTTCAACCTGATAGCGCGGTGTCTTACTATGTAACAGATTATTCAGCGCAGTCACTGAGTTTGCATACTCTTTTTGCGCTGCTGTGGTTTTGTCATCAGTAACCAGAATATCCTCAAGCGCTTTTTTTACCGCTTTGGCAGGATCTGTATCCTGATTGATCTTATGACCGAAGTTTTCCTTCTCATCCTGGGTTTTAATCTCAGCAAAGACGTCTGTATTTTTAACTTTGTTTTTTTCGTAGTCATCGAAGGGTGTTTTGCTGCCCAGTTTTATTTGATCAGGTCCTTTCGCACTGGTTTCGTAGGCCTTAAATTGCTTGTGCATTGAATCAGGACTGAACAGCTCCATGCGCTGTTCGGTTTTCAAGTGGGTACCAAAAGGAATAAGTGCTACCGGAACATTATCGAGTAACGCTTTTCCGCCAGATACTAATGCGGAGCCTACCTGAGTGAGAACTTCTTTTGGATCAGCCATAAAATTTCCAATTGTTACTGCATTTATCACTTAAGTATATCAGCAAAAAATTAACTGTGAATTAAGAAATAAATCAACAATAAAAAATATAATCCGTGCATAATCCTGTATATTTTGCTATTATAGTGAGCAAATTTTATATAACTTAAACCGCTTTACCTGGTTTTGCTTTATCTTGGAAGTTCTATGACAAATGATTCAACAAGCTTTGCATCTCTTGGACTATCTCAGGCTTTATTAAAAGCCCTGTCTGATATGCAATTTCAAACGCCCTCTCCTGTTCAGGCGCAAACCATTCCCTGCCTGCTTGAGGGACAGGATGTTATTGCCCAGGCGCAAACCGGTACGGGCAAAACGGCAGCCTTTGCTTTGCCCATATTACAGCAGTTAAACCTGAAATCCTCTGCGACGCAAGCCTTAATTTTAGCGCCCACACGCGAGCTCGCCATTCAGGTGGCTGAACAATTTTCTGCTTTGAGTATTCATTTAGCTGGCATCACCGTTTCTGTTCTTTGCGGAGGACAGGATTATCGCCGTCAGTTAAAACAATTAAAAGACGGTGCCCAAATCGTGGTCGGGACACCAGGTCGAATTCTTGATCACATCGACAGAGGCACTTTACAGCTTAATCAGCTGAAGACTTTTGTACTTGATGAAGCGGATGAAATGCTGCGTATGGGCTTTATTGAAGACGTGGAGCTCATCCTGTCCAAATTGCCTGAAGCAAAACAAATGGCATTATTTTCAGCGACAATGCCTTATCGTATTCGCCAGATTGCCAATAATTATCTGCGCGACCCTGTTTCTATTGAAATTCGCTCAGAAACAGCTACTGTTAAAAGTATTGAGCAGCGCTTTCTTTTTGCTTCTCAGGGCCAGAAGCCTGATGCTTTGCATCGTATTCTGGCGGTTGAGGATTATCAGGGAGTAATAGTTTTTGTTCGGACTAAAAGCAGCACAGAAGAAGTCGCTGAATCTCTGCAACAGCAGGGTTATCGAGCAATGGCTATTCACGGGGATATAACCCAGGCTTTAAGAGAGCGGATTATTGCCCAGTTCCGACAGGGAGCGATTGATATTCTGGTAGCTACCGACGTAGCCGCACGGGGGCTGGATGTTGAGCGTGTCACGCATGTTATCAATTATGATGTTCCGCATGATTGTGAAACCTATGTACACCGTATCGGCAGAACCGGACGTGCTGGCCGAAGCGGAGTGACTATTCTGTTCATTACCCCACGTGAGTCAAGAATACTTACTACAATTGAACGACATACGCGACAACGTATTGAAAAAATTACAGTGCCGAATGATCATGCAATTCAGCAGGCACGCCAGAAACGCTTTATGGATAACATTTCTGCTCGCTTAACGCATGAGCACTTACCGGCTTATAAAGCCATTGTGGAAGATTATCTTGCACAAAATAAAGTGTCGCCCGCTGACGTTGCTGCCGCTCTGGCATTGCTGCTTCATCAGGATAAACCCTGGCAGCAAAACTTGCCGCAATTCAAAGAAGCTAAGGAAAAACGCAGCCGTGACGGCGATATGAGAAGCTCAAGAGGCAGTGAGCGCCGTCGAGAGGACCGTTTTGAACTGTCAGCAAGGAAATCAGGTAAAAGCGATAAGCGATTTGCTGATAATCATCAACAGGAATTGTTTAGAATCGATGTGGGTCGAATTCACGGTGTGAAACCCGGTAACATTGTGGGAGCGATAGCCAATGAAGCCGGCTTACAGAGCCGTCAGATTTCCGGCCTGAAAATTCATGAGGATTATTCCACTGTTCGTTTACCTCAAGGCATGCCAAAAGAAGTATTCCAGGACCTTAACAAAGCCTGGGTTTGCGGGCGTCAGTTAAAGCTGACCTCCTTGGGTGTGGTGTAAGGTCAAGGCCTTCATCACCTCTTAACCCGGACACAAGCACGGTCTTTGCGAGCATTAGCGAAGCAATCCACCTACTAACTTTGTTTAAGTTTCGATCTGGATTGCTTCACTTCGTTCGCAAAGACAGCAAGTTAGCTTGGTTCTATTTATGTAGCAGCCCCGGACAAGTCGCGGTCTGAACCAAGCTAGATTTTCGGTGTATTTGAACCAGAACTCGCCAAAGCCGCCACTCCCAAGACCAGCAAGGCAGCACCACCGCCTAACAGGGTATACTGATTAATCAATGAAGGTTCGGTATTAGTCACTCTTATCTGCGTTTTAATTTTCTCAACCAGTAATTTCAATGGTTCGTCAGAACGTATTGGACTTGCCAGCCCGCTAATTACCGTATTCAGAAATGTTTGATTGTATTTCTGTGTAATTTCTATAGGCTCTTTTTGATAGTATTCCATTGTTAAGGCATGAGCTTCTGCCACTGCGGCGGTAAGATCCAGAGCGTCATTATCCTTCCAGTGCTGAATGCCAAAACTCTCTTTATGCATGAAGCGCTTTGTATCGTCTGAGCTGTGAAAATTTTGCCTGGCTATCTGTATTTTGCCGGGGGTATTGAGAATAGAAACCAGATATCTATAAAACTTTTCTCGAAATTCCTCAGGTGTCACTGCCATGATACTCCTCTTAATCCATTGGTTAATAATTACAATAATCCGGTAAACATCGATAAATACGATAAGTGAAATCTGCGAACCGTTGGCCATTGGCCCTGGTTGCATATAAAGGAAACACTCCCACTAATTGATAATGGTTTAAAAATCCTTTCGCCATCAGTATTTCCATCAGATCATTAGCCCTGCCCAATTCATTGACTGAATAAATGATCCAGTCAGGTCGAGCGTTTCGCATAAGATTCACAGCATATAATTCAAGAGATTTATATTGAGTCATGTCACGATTATTAAGACACTCGCTGTCGATGAACTCTAAATCAGATCGGCCAAAATAGGGGATCACTCCGCAATCGGACACCAGAATACGGGCATTCTTTTTTGCTTGTTGATTAATCAATTGACTGACTTTAAGACGAAGCGCGCTTCGTTGCTGATAATGACCTAATTCATTTTGAATTTGCTCTGACCTAATCGACGGTATACTGGAAAAGGCCAGTAACAGAATAGCAATCAGACATATAAGCTGTTTATAACGCTCATTGATTGAAAAATAGTGCAGAGATTCATTAATTCCAAGAGGGGGCAGTATGCAAACCAGCGCAAATGCGGGTAAAAAAAGACGATTATAATGAGCGATTACCGGGTTAGCATCCCAAAGCAATAAGGCATAGGCCAGTGATGGTAACCATAAGAGAAGATGCCGGCAGTCGAATCTTGCCATTAAATAGGGAAGCCCGATAATTAACGAGGGAAAGCTGATTGCAAGATAATCCTGAATTAGAAAAAAACGATAGTAGGAGGCTATTGAGGGATAAAAACTGCTCATCCATTTGCAAAGATAGCTATTGGGTAGTAGCTGGCCAAAATAACTGAGTCTCCATGAAAAATAAAGGGAATAAGGTAATAGAAATCCCAATATAAAGCAGACGGCGGCTGGCTTCAGAATAGATTTCCAGAAGTTTTCCCGAGCGCTGCCGGCATGAAACCAGTGGCAAATAATGTAAAGACCGGCAAATACCAGCCATAGAATCCCTTCAAAGCGGGTGAGTGATAAAAGCGTCAGACTAATACAAAGCCAGAAGCAGCTCCCGCGATTATTTTGTTTAGTATCAGAGAATATTTGTAGCAATAAAAAAGTAAAGATCAGGACCAGCATAATGAACAAACTGGTCTCAAGACCACTCACTGTCCACCAGTAGAGCCCTTTGTAGCAGGAGAACAGGTAAACGCTGAGCAAAGCATAAAAAGGGCTGCCGAATAGCCGCGCACAGCGATAAAGTAAAAAGAAGGCTAGTAAAAGACAGCTGGTAGCCACTACTTTGAGGGAAGGGATTAAGGGCAAGCCTAGTTTGATAACCAGATAAGCCAACAGAATCCATGTAAAATTGGAGTAGCCTTCCACTGGCAGCTTATTGACTGTCCACAGAAGTCCATTGCCCTGAGCCAATTGATCGGCGTAACGCCAGCTGATAAACGCATCATCCGTTACAAAATTCCAGCAATTGATCAATGAATAGCTGATATTGAATCCAATTAGCAGCAAAATAATCGCGACTAGGCTGTTTTTTGAAAAAAATGCTTTATTCACGTTCAACCAGTCTGCCCTGAAGCGGGTCTGACCCCAATCGATTGTTCCTCCTTCTCGGAAAATGCACTTAAATGACTAATAAAGAAAGACAGAAAATTTCCAATACCATTCTGTTGATAAAATCGTTTAATGGGTGGCCTGGGTTCGTTGATTCCATCCGTCAGGCGAAGTACATAGGCGAGGCAGTCTGTCTCTCCAGGCTTCATCCGATTTACCATGTAATGCAGTGTGCAGGCATGCGTTTCCTGCATCTGTCGGTGCAAAGCCATCATTTCAGCGATTTTTCTACCGGTGGTCTGGCGCGAAATGGGTTGAGTCAGATCTCTGGTGAGATCGGATGGTGAAATTGCAAACTCAAGGGCAAAAGGAGGTTTATCAGCAATTTTCACTGCAATCAGGGCATGTTGTCCCACATAACCTCTTAAATGTTCACTTACAAATTCTGCCGGATGACTTCCGGTTGTATAACTGGCGGGCGAATTCAAAAAATGATTCAGCTTTTCCTTATCGTTATTGAAATAATTAACCAGGAGATCATCCAACACCTCGTTGAGATAGTCATGAATTGTTTTACGAGATGAGGTTAATTGATTCAGATTAAGGGTCAGGCCGTTTAATACCAATTTCAATTTCCTGAATAACGGCTCTTCCAGCAAATATTCCGGTGTTCGATTTCCAATTGCCCCCCCTAGACACAAGCCCACAAATGTACCCAATGCAAAATATTTTAAGGGGTTTTGCTGGTTAGTTATTCCCTGGACAACTCCGGTGATTCCTCCCAGGATTGCGAAAAACAAGCCAAGCGTAATCGCTAACAAAGCCGAGCCAATCGTTAGCAGATGAGGATACAAAACAAAACTGCTGTTGTATTTATCAATGAGCTTAACCAAGCGACCGTATTTGGTATTCACCAGCCCGATCTGTTCCTGAAGCTCATCTGCACGCTGTCCGGGATTTAAAAAATCCTTACATTGAACTGTCAAATCAATGGAAAGGGCCAGGATGTCTCTTGTTTGGGGGGTATTAATGGGTTCAATTGCGGCAAGCAACAAAAATAAATGATATTTCAATTCGGTGGTGGGTAATGCAAAAATATGTTTTCTAAATTCTTCCAGCTTGTGTGTGTATTCTGATGGGAGCATGGCATTTATCACCTGAACGCTTTGACAATTATATTGTGAATAAAATCATAAAAGTTCAAGCAATAAATGCAAAATTACAAGCGAGTGAATTAAAACCACAACAGGCTGCTATGGCAAAAAGAAATCAGAGCATATAGGGCCAGAGGAAAAATTTTTAGAAATCTGCTATTCATTTTCATGAGCGGTTCCATTTTTCTTGATCAAGGATAATTACATATTCAAAATTCATGCCGAGTTTCAATTGGCCTGGACATCGGCAACTAACCATTCAAAATTGCCAATTAATGCTCTAATAGTTGACTTATTGTAAATTAAATTGATTGTATAGCAGTTCCATACTATAATTCATCGTTTTTCATAAAATACAATAAATTAAGGCTTTAAATGAAAGTATTACTGACCTTATGTGTTTTGTTTTTCTCCACTGTTATCCAATCGGCCGCTTTAAAAAATATCGTCGTATTTGGTGATAGCCTTTCGGATAACGGCAATCTTTATGAGTACATGCACCATCAATTGCCGCAATCCCCGCCTTATTATGAAGGACGGTTTACAAACGGCCCTATCTGGGTGGAGCGTCTGCTGGCTCTTTATTACAAACAAAATCCGGAAAGTCATTTAAAGGATTATGCGTTTGGCGGGGCTGGTGTTTCTGAAGAGGATGATGGCGGAGTGCTGTTTACCTTGCGCAGCGAGATCGACAGCTATTTTCTCAGCCATAATAATCGGGCGGAAAAAGACAATCTGTATGTCGTCTGGATTGGTGCTAATAACTATCTTGGCGTTCCCGATGGGGTTAATGAAACGGTTGAGCGCGTCAACAAGGGTATTGCTCACAGCCTGTCGGAATTGGCCAGTAAGGGGGCTCGCCATATTCTGGTATTTAATTTACCCGATTTGGGGAAAGCACCTGCTGCCAAAGAGTTTGATGCGGAAGAGATTCTATCTGAATTTTGCCAGGCGCATAATGCTGCATTGGCTGAAACGATGAAGCAACTGCGCAAGGAATATCCCAAAGTGCAATGGATATTCTATGATGTAAACGAACTACTGAACCAGATTTTTGCAAATCCTGCTCATTACGGTTTCAACAATATTGAGCAAACCTGTTACGATGTGATGATTGATAAGCCGAGTCAAAAATCAGTTCTGCAAATCGCCTCACGCATTCGACCCACAAGTGAATTCGATACCTGTGATGGCTTTTTGTTTTTCGATCCGGTACATCCGACAGGCCCTGCCCATCAAATTATGGCCGAGACTGCCTATCGGCTGCTTAAAGAAGCTAATATTTCATTCAAATAATTAGTTAAGTTCTACTGCTATTAACTTAAAGGATTGCTGTCATTCCCGCGCAAAGCGGGAATCCATTCCTCAGTTGGGCATTATGCGAATTCATCGATGGTTCCCCGCCTGCGCGGGGATGACAGTTTTGTATACAATTAAGCTTACTTAATGGCAGGGTGCCTTAGCCTTTTCCCGACAGCAGAAGGGCAAGATGCTATTCAACTTCGGCAAAATTCTTGCATCAAATCCCTTAGGCTCTCTAAAAGAAACCCTTATGCACTCTCGATTGATCCTGATTATCTTGCTGTTTCTCTCTCAGCCACTGGCTGTTTTGGCAGACGATCACATTAAAATTAATGTCAATCAGGAAGAAATAAAACTCCCTTTCTGGGAGGGCAGGCAAAAAGAGACAAAGGGCGGCATCATTTTGTTACAAGGTGGAAAACCAGCAGGAGGGGCGGAGTTTCCCAGAAGATTGGCTGACTCCTTAGCGAAGGCCGGGTGGTCGGTAATGCTTTTAAATAGCGATCTCAGGGTAAAAACACCGTGGATAGAGCAATTACCGGAAGCAATGTCTACATTGAGGCAAAGAAACAGTAATCGTTTGATTATGATTCACTATGGTGACGAACTTGATCTCAGCCTGAATTATTTTAGCAAGCCACAGTCCAAGCAAGTGAATGGCCTGGTGTTACTTTCGGCGTTTCAGCGCAAACCTGATGAGAAGACGACTAGAGAAGCTCTTGGCAAAGGCCTGCGTTTTCCGGTGTATGAGATCTATGCTCAATTTGATTATGAAGCAGTTAAACACAGTGCTCAGCAATTGAAACTGCAGCTTAAAAAGACAGGATCGAGAAGTTTTCAGGTTCCTGGAAGCAGCCATGATTATTACTATTCAACCGATCTGCTGAAAAATTACCTGAATGGATGGATGAGCCGCCTGAATCCCACAGAAAGAGCAAAGCTACCCTTGTAAATTAATTATTTAAACACACTACCATCCTTTACTTGCACAAATTTGCTCATAAGCTTTGGTGATTCGCTGTGTTTTCTCATTTGCAATTTTAATCATTGCTTCTGGTAAACCCTGGGCTATTAATTTATCAGGATGATTGCGGCTAATTAATTTGCGATAAGCTTTTTTCACTTCCTGCTTACTGGCATTGGGGCTGATTTCCAGAACCGCGAAGGCATGCATTAAATTATTGGGATTCTGATAATTGAATTCCTCTCTGCGTTGATGTGAATTTGATGAGTGCGAAGAAGATGAGCGCTGATTGCTGCGCTGGGAATAATCCGCGGTTGAGTAAGCGCCGCCAAAAATAAAGTCTTCATAAAAGCGATACTGTTGTTTCAAGGGAGCAAATCCCATTCGCCGAAAAATGTTGTCCAGCGCTTGAACTTTAGACTCAGTCAGGCCTCCCGCCTTTGCCACCCGGTATTGGATATCCATAAATAATTTCAGAAGTTCGGGATTGACCCGGCAGGTATCCTGAAGCGTGTTTAAGGTGCTCTCGAGATCGAAACGCGGGTCTTTTCCCTCATTGAACAAGCGCTTGGCCAATTCCTGCTGCTCGTTATTTAAACGCATTTCATTCATTAACTGACGAGCAACCTGAATCTCTTCTTCGGATACCCTGCCGTCCGCCTTCGCAATGTGTCCCATGACAGAAAAGGTGGTCTGGAAAAACACCTCTTGAATTACTTTTCTTTTCTCACTGTAATAACTCCAGTGAGGACGTGAAAAATGCTCTGCAAGTCCGCGGTCAAAGAAATTACCGATTAAAATACCAAATAAGGCGCCTGCGGAGCCACCCATCAGGTATCCTAAAAAACCACCGATGATTTTTCCCCACCAGGTATGTGTCGTAAAGTACTGACGAAAATTCATGTGAGCCTGCATTGATTGTTTGAATAAATCAAATCGATATCCATTTTGTTAGATGATCCCTATATTATTTCATAAATTAGAAGAATAAACCGCATCAAAGAGACGGTTTACGCTTTGTTAACTCTTATTATAATGGCTAATTAAGTAACTTACATCTAAAACGTCTCGATCTTGAGGCCTGCTGACAGCCCATAGACGACGAGAATCAACCAAATCAATAAACAATTTCTGAATGCCTGGCAATCGGTATATACTTCTGTTTTTTTGCAAGGAATTCCAATGCGTTATATTTATTCCTTTTTCATGTACCTGATGACACCCTGGCTGCTTTTTCGGCTTTGGTGGAAAGGCAGACAATTGCCAGCGTATCGGGATCGCATTGGCGAGCGTTTCTGGGCAGGCATGCCGCCTGTGCCAAATATTGATGTATGGGTTCATGCCGTCTCTTTGGGAGAGGTCATTGCAGTCACTCCGCTAATCAATGAGATGCTGGCTAAAAACTGGCGGTTGTTAATTACCACAATGACCCCAACCGGTGCAGAGCAAGTGAAGATGAAGTTTGGAGATCGCGTTCAGCATCGATATATCCCCTATGATTTGCCTGATGTACTGCAACGATTTTTTGTTTCGGTCAAGCCACGCGCTGGTGTTATTGTCGAAACTGAACTTTGGCCTAATCTGATTCATTATGCCAGTCAGGCTAAAATTCCCTTGATGCTTATTAATGCACGTTTGTCAGAGCGTTCTTGCAGAGGCTACCAAAAGATCAAATGGCTGATAAAACCGGTTATTAATCAATTTACCTGGATCCTTGCTCAAAGCGAGGACGATGGCAGGCGTTTTCAGCAATTGGGAGCTAAGGAAGGCCTGGTCCAGACTATTGGTAATATGAAATTTGACTTACAGACCAAAGATATTGACCAGGGACTGTTTCTCCAATTGAAAGCGGCTTGGGGACCGGAAAGGCCAGTGCTTATTATTGCCAGTACGCATGACAATGAAGAAGAGCAAATACTGCAGCAATTAACCCGATTGCAGGCCTCTATAAAAAATATACTGGTATTAATCGCTCCTCGTCATCCAGAGCGTTTTCAAAAAGTTAACTTACTTTCAGAGCAGGCTGGATTTAAAACGGCATTGCGAAGCAAGCCTGAGACCATTTCTCCTGAAACTGAAGTGATTACTCTTGATTCTATGGGAGAGCTCCTGGGTTTTTATCAGATTAGTGATTACGCCTTTGTTGGTGGAAGTTTTGTACCCATCGGTGGACATAATGTGCTTGAGCCTATCGCTATGAAGGTTCCAGTGTTTAGCGGTCCTGAGGTGCATAACTTTAAAACGATTTGCCGTGACTTGATGGATGCAAACGCTATGATTATTGTACAATCTGCTGCAGAATTAATAGACAGAGTTATTGCGCTTCATGCTAACCAGGCAGAAAAAGAAAAGCTGGTATTGAATGCAACCCAGGTATTGAAAGCTAATAAAGGAGCGGTAGCACGCTATTTGGCCGTGTTGGAAACCTTTGTCGACTAGCAATCTCCTGCTTTCCGGGAATAAGCCGCGGGAAGCAGGGAATACGAGAGTCTTCATCAGACTGTATCATGCCACGTCATCTCGAACGCAGTGAGAGATCTCCGAATGCTGGCACAAACCAGGATTTGGGAGATCTCTCACTGCGTTCGAGATGACGGCGTGCCTGCGTTCAGGAGCTGCGTTAACTGCCCTGGTTTTGTCTTTCTTTTATTTCAGAAAGCGTTTTGCAATCTATACATAAAGTGGCTGTTGGTCTGGCTTCCAGACGACGCAGTCCAATTTCAACGCCGCAGGCTTCGCAGTATCCGAAATCTTCATCACGAAGACGTTCAAGAGCGTCCTCAATTTTCTTGATCAGTTTCCGTTCCCTGTCGCGTGTACGCAGTTCAAGGCTGAATTCTTCTTCCTGACTGGCCCTGTCATTGGGATCCGCAAAATTCGCTGCTTCTTCCTTCATATGAGAAACTGTTCGATCGACTTCTTCCATAAGAGAGCGCATCCAGGCCAGCAATATTTTTTCAATATGCGCCCGCTGCTGTTCATTCATGTACTCTTCCCCTTCAGTTTCCTGATAAGGGGCAATTCCCATACTGCCAACGGCGTCATTTTTCACGTTAAGTATACTCTCATTGTTTGAATCAATTAATTGTAACGGCATCGAGGCCTCCCCACTATTTACGTCCCTTACAGTAAAGCACCAAATTAAAGGCCGTTAGGTATATCAAAAATCGAGTCATTCATCAACCTTTAGCAGCCTTCCTCCACTGACTCTGTCCAGACCTTGTACGTCTTTCCAACACTGTAGCTTTTGATACCCATAATCTTTAAGCATAGACCCTACAACAGTTTTTTGATCATAACCATGCTCAATCAATAATAGCCCGTCTCGATTGAGCCTCGCAATACTCTGTTGCATGATATCCCGAATTGCGGTCAAGCCATCTTCACCGCTGGCGAGTGCGGATTGGGGTTCAAAGCGCAAATCGCCCTGTTGCAGATGAGGATCAGTCTGTGGAATATAGGGCGGATTGGAGACAATCGCATGAAACTGCATGGCATCAGGAATAGCAGAAAACCAGTCGGACTGGAAAAAATGAATGTTGGTAATATTTAAAGAAGCGGCATTTTCTTTGGCAACATAGAGGGCCCGCTCGCTGATATCACTGGCATAGACTTCCCATTGAGGACGCTCTTTCGCCAGGGCGAGCGCAATAGCGCCGCTGCCAGTACCCAAATCGATTATTCGTATGTCTCTTTGTTCCGGGATTAAATGAAGGCAAAGTTCAACAATCAGTTCTGTTTCAGGTCTTGGAATTAGCGTGCTTTCAGTCACTTTCAGGGGAAGCGACCAAAACTCCCGCATTTTAACAAGATAAGCCACCGGACGGCCAAGCTGACGCTCTTTCACCAGCGTCTGAAAACGCTGATATTGTTCTGTGTTAAGAGGCTGCTCTGGATGGGTATAAAGATAGGTTCTTGTTTTGGAAAGCGTATAAGCAAGTAAAATTTCCGCATCTATTCTTGCGGTATCATGGAGATCAGCAAGTACTTCGGTCGCATTGGATAAAGCGGTTTTGATATTAATCATGACGACTTAATTCAGCCAGGAGTTCAGCATGATGTTCTTTCTGCAAGGCATGAACCACTGGTGCTAAATCGCCCTCAATAATATCGCTCAATTGATAGAGTGTCAGATTGATGCGGTGATCGGTGAGCCGGCCTTGCGGAAAATTATAGGTTCGAATCCGTTCGGAACGATCGCCTGAGCCAACCTGCAGTTTTCTGGTTTGTGCCTGCTGTTGTCGTTGCTTGCTTTGTTCTGCATCCAGGAGCCTGGTTTTTAAGAGAGCCATCGCTTTCGCACGATTCTTATGTTGCGAGCGTTCATCCTGGCATTCGACAACAAGGCCGGTGGGCAAATGGGTGATGCGAATGGCTGAATCGGTCTTGTTGACGTGCTGACCACCGGCGCCGGATGAACGGTAGGTGTCCACGCGTAATTCGTCTGCACTAATATCAATATCGTCAATTTCATCGACTTCAGGAAGAATAGCAACGGTACAGGCGGAAGTATGAACCCTCCCTTGCGATTCGGTTTCCGGGACGCGTTGTACGCGATGTGCTCCGGATTCAAATTTCAATTGCGAGTACACAGAGACACCGGAAATTCGGGCAATAATTTCCTTATAACCACCATGCTCACCCTGGTTCGCGCTGATGATTTCCAGTTGCCAGCCCTGATTTTCCGCATAGCGGCTATACATGCGAAACAGATCACCTGCAAAAATTGCCGCTTCGTCTCCTCCGGTTCCCGCGCGCACCTCGAGATACACATTGCGCTCATCATCAGGATCTTTCGGAATCAGATAAATCTGCAATTGTGCATCGAGTTCCTCAATCTGTTTTTTTTCAGCGCTGATTTCATCAGCTGCCATTTCTGCCAGATCGGCATCTTCCCCGGCTGCCATTTCCTCCAGAGCCTGCAGATTTTTCCGGGCATTCTGATAGGTTTCATAACAGGTCGCTACGGGTTCCAGCTGAGCATATTCTTTGGATAAATTTTTAAATTGATTCTGATCGCTGATCACCGATGCATCAGACAATAGACGGCCTACTTCCTGGAAACGTTCGAGGAGTTGCTGTAATTTGGATTCAAGAGATTTCTTCATAACTGGATTGATTAACCGGATTGTGAAAAAGGTATTGGGCCAGGTCAAGAAGATCCTGGCGATTATCCCAGGCGGCCTGTCTTAAGCCAATAGTGGGTTGATGAATGAGTTTGTTCAGCATGCGGTTGCAAAAAGTTTCGAGGACCTCTTGCTGATTCTGCCCTGTAGACAGATGATGAATGGCACGCTGCAGCTCCTGCTGCGCCAGAGATTCCATGTGATTACGATAACCGCAGATAATATCCTTGGCCCGTAATGAACGATGCCAGCGAATATAATTATCGAGTTCGCAGTCAATCAGTTGTTCAGCCTGCAAGGCTGCTGTGCGCCGTTCATTCATTCCATGCTCAATCATTAACTGCAGATCGTCAATATTATATAGCGCTGTATTGGCCAGCTCGCCTACATCAGCCTCAATATCGCGAGGAACCGCCAGATCAAGAAAAAACATAGGCGCCTGGTTTCTTTGAGCCAGGGCGTGCTCCACCAGGCTTTTATTTATAAAAGGCAAGGGACAGGCAGTGGCTGAAATAACGATATCGGCCTGAGCCAGATACTGGGGAATGTCTCCAATGGTTAAGGCTTCACCAGCAAAAGTGGCTGCCAGTTGACGGGCATTTTCCTGAGTTCGGCTTGCCACCAGAAATTGTCTTACCCCTTCTTTGTATAAATATTTTGCTACCAGAGAAGAGGTTTCCCCAGAACCAATTAGGAAAACGCGTAAATCGCTGAAATTTTTAAATTGCTGGCCAATCAGTAATACGGCAGCGTAGGCAATGGATACCGGATTGCTGCCAATGCCGCTGCGGCTGCGAATCCTTTTACTTGCGCTAAAAACATACTCAAAGATGGAGCGAAGATTGGATTTGATGGTGCCAGCCTGGCAGGCATGATGATAGGCCTGTTTCATCTGGCCAAGAATTTGCGGCTCTCCCAGCATCATCGAATCTAATCCACTGGCTACCCTTAGGGTATGCCGAACACCTTCCTCGCCATGATGAAGGTAAAAATAGGGTTGAAGCTCTTCGGCGTGAAGATGATGTTCGCGGGCAATCCAGGGAACCAGTAAATCGGGCTCTTCTGTTTCACAGTAGATTTCTGTGCGATTGCAGGTTGAAAGTATGGCGGCTTCATTCACTGCAGGCAAATACATGAGACGATGCAATATCGAATCCTGAAAAGCAGGCGACACGGCAATCTTCTCACGAATGTCAAGCGGAGCAGTTTTATGATTGAGCCCACAGGCAACAAACACCATAGATTTATCATAGAGAAAGCAAAATAATCCCGAATTGTAAACTAAAAAAGGGGTAATTTACAGACTTGACTCGCAGAGAGACAAATGAGTAAAGGATTTACTCAAGTGATTTTCAAGTTGGCCGTTAAAAGAAGTAGGCTGGATTCACTGCCAGCCTAGGTTAAATATACAGAAGTCCTGGCATAGATTTCCAAATTGGGCCTATGCTAAACAAGAGGGCTATAAAAAATCGTATCTTCTTACTGTCCTTTAAGGAGCATCAAATGGATATTATTTTCCAAGGGAAGCATAACAGTGAGGAAGCCGCTGAGAGTTTACTGAGTGTATTGAAATTATTTAAAGAGCGCTATCATATAGAGCAGTTCCGCGAGATGCATCTAACCGTGACTCTGGTTGATGATGCGGGCGAGGATGTAGAATTGGTTGACACAGACACCATGCAAACTTATCGTATATTTGAAGTATACCGCAGAGGCCATGAATTATCGACTGGCCGGCGCACTCATCCAATGTTGCAGTTGGTTGTTGATAATACAAAAAAGCAGGAGTAGCGAATGCTTATTGCTCTGCTGGCAATTATTCTGACTTTGTTGTTGGTTGTCGGTTTACATGAAGCGGGTCATGCGATAGCGGCAAGGATTTTTGGCATCAAAATAGAAACCATCTCTATTGGTTTTGGAAAGCCTATTGTCAAATGGCGCAAAAATGGAGTGGAATGGGTTTGGGCGATGTGGCCGCTCGGGGGCTATGTCAAACTGCTGAACTCTCGTATACATCCTGTAAAACCACAGGATTATCCTTACTGCTTCGATAAAAAGCCGGTATGGGTAAGAATCGTTGTACTTTTTTCTGGCGCATTTGTTAATCTGATATTAGCCTGGGCCACATTATTTTTATATTTTTCGATGGATCATCAGCAGCAGATTCCAGTAGTTAAACAAGTAGTTACTGATAGTGTGGCGGCCGGTGCTGGAATAAAAAGCGGCGATCGCATTATAGCCATTGATCAGCATAAAACAGATTCCTGGCAGGATGTGGGTATGTATCTAATCAGCCATCTGGATAATGCTGCTGTACCGATTAAAGTGATTGGCAGCGATAACATCCATCAGAATTATCTCCTTAATCTTAAAGACCTTTCTATGCAGGGCAATTTACTGACGGCAATCGGCATTATGCCTGCGGAGAGTCAGGAATATCTTGAGCGAGTTCCTGGCCAGGATTTCATAGAGGCGGCAAGCTTTGCAAGTTTTAAACTGAAGCAATTACTATGGTTTTTCCTGATAATTTTAAAACAATTGTTAACCGGTAAGATCCCTTTCTCAGTTCTGTTGGGGCCTATCGGGCTGTTGAGCGCGTCGATTCTCTCTCTCAAGCAGGGACTCGCGGTGTTTTTATATTTTATCGCGACCTTAAGCCTGGCTGTTGGGCTGGTTAACTTATTCCCAATCCCGGGATTGGATGGCGGCTCTATTATTTTTGCATTGATAGAAAAAATAAGTGGAAGACCTGTCTCTGTCGCTCTGGAAATTCTACTCTACCGTTTGGCATTGATTGCCTTTTTCCTTTTCCTGGTACAGTTGCTTCTTAATGACCTCCAGCGCTATCTGCGCTAGCTAGACTCTGTAAACCAAAGAGCCTAATCCTTAACCAATTGTTCTGGCACAGCATAATACATCAATTTTTTCGACGCCTTGTCGTTTTAATAGTGTTGATAACTCGTTCACTGTACTGCCGGTGGTCAATAAATCATCCACAAGAAGAATATGGGAATAGGGCGTCTCTCTTACCGAAAAACTGTTGAAGAGATTGCTGCGCCGTTGTTTACGATTAAGCTGCGCCTGGGGGGAGGTATTCTTTATTTTCTGGCATGAAAAGAAATCATAGGGGACCTCTAAATGTCTGGCGACACCTCTGGCAAGAAGAGCTGCCTGATTAAAACCCCTTTGCCGCAGCTTTTTAAAATACAGGGGAACAGGGAGAATGCAATCAGGTTTTTCAAGTGACAGAGGCAAGGCATCAAGAAGCAGCTTAAGCAATACAGGCAGCAGATACAGCCCTTCCCGATATTTAAACTCATGAATTAAGCCACGCAGAGGTTCCTCGTAACGATAGGCGGTAAATACCCGATTAAACTGCGGCTTTTTTTTAATACAGGCACCACATAGATCGAAATGTTCACCTATTGGCATTCTGCAGATGCAGCAGGCGGTTTCAATTTTTTTGAACAAGGCCATACACTGTTGGCAAATAGCCTGATTCTCAGTATGGTACTGGGAACAAAGCTTGCAAACAGCAGGTAGTTTTAATCTGTTGAAAATATTTTTCCAGCAGAAAGAGTGTTTATCTAGGCTATCCATTTTGATAATCCTGTTGCCAGCTGACTGGCAGTGTTATACTTCGATTTTTTACCAGGTTGGATTCATTCCATTTGTGCTGATGATGAACCCGAAAACAGAAGTTTGCAAGGCCTTTAATCGCCATGCTTCAGAATATGAACAGGCCGCCAAGGTACAAAATGAAATTGGTCAACGCCTTTTTGACCGTCTGTCCTACTTAAAAATCACTCCTCGTTATGTGCTCGATTTGGGTTGCGGCACGGGATTATTCACTACCCAATTGAAAAAGCGTTATCCGCAGGCACAGGTCATCGCGCTTGATTTGGCCTATAGCATGTTGCTGCAGGCTAAACAGAAGCAGAAATTATGGCGTAAATGGCCTTTGGTCAATGCGGATATGATGCGTCTACCTTTTGCTGATCGCGTGTTTGATTTAGTGTTTGCAAATCAGGTAATTCACTGGTCACAGCCTTTACAAGTTGTGTTGAAAGAGCTGCATCGGGTAATGAATGTGCATGGCTGCATAATGTTTTCAACCCTCGGGCCAGATACTTTCAAGGAGCTTCGCGAAAGCTGGAGATCGGCTGATGTCTATGAGCATACGAATGAATTTGCCGACATGCATGATATAGGGGATGAATTACTAGGCGAAAACTTCCTTGATCCGGTGATTGATATGGAGCTGCTCGCTGTTCATTATAAAAGCGTGGCGCAATTGATTCGCAGTCTGAAGAGCCAGGGAGTGCGCAACATAAATCCAAAACGAAATCATGGATTAACAGGTTGCCAGGCATGGAAAAAATTTGAAAAAAATTATCAGCAATTTTCTACTGAAGATAATAAATATCCTCTGACTTACGAAGTAGTGTACGGCCATGCCTGGAAGGGGGAAAAGCACCAGGATGATGAAGTGTTTATTCCTGTTTCGCAAATAGGAAAAGTGAAAAGATCGTAACTCCCCGGATACGTCATCCTGAACGCAGTGAAGGATCTCCTGAATCTGGCTCAGCTCTAATCAGTTTGAGATCCTTCACTGCGTTCAGGATGACGTAAGTCACAAGAAAATCTGTAAGGGCACAGAAACTTATTCCCCACATAACGCTCTATAAGCTATTCTTAATAGATAAGCTGTGGGAGATTGATGGTAATGAGTACCCTGTTTTTGGGGGAAATAAAGTCTCGGATGCTTAGGGAAGACAATATAAATCGAAATGGAGCGAGTCTTTATCGCAACGAATTCGGGCATATAATTGCCCCGCTTCTGTTGACCCAATGGCCGACGTTTAAAAGAAAACAGCCTGTCATATTTAGCGATAAACATCTATGCATGATGCAGCTGGCCGAGTTATGCTATCGAATGCTGGTTCGCTGTGAAATTCAGCCTTTGTATTCTTTACAATCGACCCCCATTCATGCGAATAACACCATATCCATATCACAATTGAATAGTATTGAGCAGCGATTATTTACCAGAGTTAATCAGCCGTCGCTTTATTTACCCAACGCGAAGGGAGAAAAACTGTCGAAATCCCAGGTTTTAAGGTGGACACATTTATATACACTGGAGGCAGCTCACCTGACAGTCGAACAACAGACAAAAAATTATCCTGATTTAATCAGCGATGCAGATCTTTGGTCGCAATTTAAAGAGGAAGCAGGTTTTATGATGTATTGTATCGCTTGCGGCGATTGCAATCTGATGAACAAAGTTGATTATATGCTGAATGAATGCCTGCGTTTTCTGGATGTGAGCTGGCTGCAAATGGACATCATACAGCAAAACAACTTTATGTATTACTATCATCGAGAAATACTTGAAGCTTTTTACGATGATTTTATCGATTATTTTGACAGTCTGGATGAGCAGTTTATCTCAATTCATGGACAAAGCCTGTCACAAATGACTATAGAACAACTGGATGAGCTCTCGATAGAGGATTTCACTGACCGTGAACCCTTAATCAAAGTGCTTTATGGTCAGGATACAGCTGACTTTCGCCAAAGCTGGCGAGCCAATATTCAGTATGATGAAGCGAGAGGGCTTTATCTCATCACTCGAATATCAGCTCCGGAAAGGGTGATGAAAAATCTTATGAATTAGGGTAGAAAATAATAAGGATTAGGTAATTTAAACCCTTTTTCAGCGAATCCACCTTTCAAATCACTATATTGATCACCGATTGTGGCGACTATCGTATAACCTTTCGCCTCAATCGCCCTTCGCGTGCCTGATTTAAATGGAATAACAGAAGATTCTTTATAATCATTGGGCTTTAAGAACAGAGCCCCCCAGTGATTGTAGCCGGCCCGGTGTAGATTGAGCTCGGTGGGCTGGCGCTCACTAGTTCGACGTCCAGTTACAAAAAAGACAGTGATATTATTTTTTTGAGCAAGATTATAAAGATGCAACATGCCCGGAAAGGCAGTCGCCCTGGCTTTAAATACAGATTTTCGAAATGCTGCGGTGCTGACAGCAAAACCATGTTTCTCCAGGTTGGGATAATTACTCAGGCTGGTTTCATCAATATCAAGAACCAGAGCCAGTTTCTTCCTGTTCTGCATTTGTCTGTTTTGAGCTGCCCGTTTTTTGATATAACACTCTGCCTGGCGAATCACCTCATTGAATTCTTTTTCATACTGGCCGTCGTTGTGATACTGAACGAGTTCATCTTTAAGAAGACCCAGATTCTGAGGTTCTGCGAACAGAGTGGAAAGGTTGAAGATCAAAAGTAAAGATAGAAGAATGCGTCGAGCTGATAAAATCATGATTAAATTCCAAAATATACAGATGGAGGGCGCTTCTCGTTGCTTAGTATCGCGGCTTGGCCGCTATTATATCGAGAAAAAACTGACTGTCAAATGAACAGCGTGATAACTAAGATTGCAACACAGGTGGGCAACTGGTGTTCCAATTGTTCCTTCCAGGTCATCTCGAACTGATTTATCCCCACGAAAATGTATAAAAGAGTTGCAGATTGGAAGTCTTAGTGATCAAATAAGCATTTTTTACTGATGTAGATAGAAAATGTTTACTGAAAAGCTATTATTTAATGCCCTGGTTGAAGGGTGTCCATTTATTCATGAAAATCGAATTAATGCTGTATTAGATGTTTCAATGGCGCTAAGGGACAGTCAAAATTTGTCGTTGAGTCAAATAGGGCGGTCACTCCAAGGTTCGAGTGATATAAAACATAAAATAAAAAAAGTAGACCGCTTAGAAGGTAATAAAAATTTACATGAAGAATTAGGTAGTCTTTATAGAGCTTTATCAAGCTATGTTTTCACCTATTTATCTCAAGACCCCACACTACCCATTGTTATTGATGTCTGCTTTATGAAAGATGACAGAGCAATTCAGATGCTCAGCGCTGAGGTGGCAACAAAAGGACGAACCTTACCTTTATATCGAAAGGTATTTAAAGAAGGAGAGTTGAAGAAACAAACGCAAGATTTTTTAAAAGAACTAGCTCATTGTATACCAACTGATCGCAAGGTAATTGTGATTATGGATGCTGGATTTCATTGTGAGTGGTTTGAAACAATTGACTTATTTGGATGGTTCTGGGTTTGCCGAGTCAGGCAAGGGAAAAGTCTTAAATTTAGAGACTCTGAGGATTGGTTAACGGTAAAGGACTTTATATCTCAAGTTAAAGAAAGAACAACAAATTATGAGCGTGTATTGTTGACCAGGCGCCATGAATATTATTGCCGATTAGTGACAACCAAGCGTGCACACAAGGGACGCCAATCTAAAGATAGCCGAGGAAATACGCATGGACGAATCGGCTCTGGGCGCTATAAATCTGCAGCTAAAGAGCCTTGGATTTTAGCAACAAACTTACCCTCAGAATATAAATCCACCGACATTGTTAATTTATATTCTAAACGAATGCAAATTGAAGAGTCTTTTCGAGACCTTAAAAGCCATCAGTTTGGTTTGTGTGGACGTTACATCCGCACTAAATGCATTCACAGGTGGGGCGTTAAAATGTTGCTCGCAGCTATTGTACAAATTACCTATTGGGTTATAGGAGTCATTGGTCATAGCCAAGATATGCAACGTAGATATCAAGCGAATACTGTAAGAGATAAAAAGGTATTTTCCTATTTCACGTTAGGAAAATTAATTATTGAGCATGATGGATTTAAGTATCTTAAATTCCACGATGAACCACTTACTCAAATTATTCAAAATGAATTGTGCAGAAAATGGTAATTTTCGTGGGGATCATTCAGATCCTGAGCGTAGCGAAGGATCTCAAGCTGCTTGGAACTGAGCCAGATTCAGGAGATCCTTCACTGCGTTCAGGATGACGTTGAAACGAAATAGGAAAAGTGCAATATTTTGTAACTCCCCAGGTACGTCATCCTGAGC
>NZ_CAAAJH010000020.1:0-40060 GCF_900640215.1 Legionella genomosp. 1 | reverse complement strand
TAATTATTGAGCATGATGGATTTAAGTATCTTAAATTCCACGATGAACCACTTGCTCAAATCATTCAAAATGAATTGAGCAGAAAATGGTAATTTTCGTGGGGATCATTCAGCTCAGGATGACGTACATGACGCTCAGGATGACGTACCGGCGGAGTTACAAAAATATTGAACTTTTTCTATTAATATCAAATGTTTTTTTCTTGGATTAAAAATAAATTTTTTTCTTCAGCTATACTCCAAATTGATCAGGGAAAGATTATATCGGCAAGGAATAATTCCAATCCGATTCAACAGAAAATGGAGCAGCCCTTACTGCAGTTTTTCCATTGCAGCACGCTGAAATTAACATGAAAATTACACTTCAATTGAAATCAAATGCCAACGAAATTCCGTGGCA
Source organism: Legionella genomosp. 1 (assembly GCF_900640215.1). Classification (NCBI taxonomy): domain Bacteria; kingdom Pseudomonadati; phylum Pseudomonadota; class Gammaproteobacteria; order Legionellales; family Legionellaceae; genus Legionella; species Legionella genomosp. 1. The sequence goes on along the minus strand of NZ_CAAAJH010000020.1, from coordinate 39,661 downwards.
GGATCTTATTTTACAGTCTTCATATTTTATCAAAGCAGAATCCGGTAATTTTTTACCTAAGACTGAAAAATATTACCCATCCTCTTCGGCAGAGTTATCTCTTAAATTTACCAATGATTTGGTAATGGATAGAGATATATTTTTGATGCTATTTTCAAAATCAGGGAATATCCTGGCTCAGAACTCTATCCCGGCTACTGAGCTACGTGAAGAAAGGCCTGTCACTCTGGACTTTGATTATAATCCTGCTAATTTTCCTGAGCCAAGCGCAATTATCCCGGAAAGAAAACCTTTGTTTGTTTATGGGCGTCTTCTGGAAAAACTGGGGCGAAAAAATATGGAGGATATTCAGATTATTTTCGAAGCATCCAGAGAAAATGACAGCCCAATTGAAGCAATAGCCACAGTAAGAACTGAAGCAGGCGGTTATTTTTTTATTGAATATCCCGAAGGTAATTTTTCCTATGCGGCAGCAAGAATTGGTTTAAATGTAAAAGAAAATCCCGTTCCCATACATCTTGATAAAGTATTGGTTGATGGCGAAACCTCTTTGCTGGAATTTCCACGGCATGTAATCCTGGTTGCCGAACTTGAAGATATCGAAGAAATAACTGAAACAGACTGCGGTTGCCAGGAAATCGATATGCAGAACAATAAACGCGTTCTGGAGGAATATTCTTTTTTCAGTTTAATCCGCACTACTGAGCCAGAAATTCGTGGTTTTATTCTCGAGGAAGACGATGAGATTACACTGGAAGAAGTATTGAATAAACATCCAATAAAGATCTGGGAAATTATTGATCCTATTCTCAAACTGCCTGCATTTAATCATTTAGCCATGCGTGGCGGCTTTACTCCCTCAGAAATGAGTATATCACGAGCCAATCCAGGAACAGTCAATCCAGCACCCAGCAATGAAATGGCGGAATCACTGAAGAAAATAAAAATCAGCCGCAATGTGCTGCACAATTTTCTAAAAAATGAAGACGGTTTAAACAAGGATAACATCGTTTCGCTGATTGAATTGAATGAAGCCTTGCAATTTAAAAAACAAATAGCCCCTATTCCTCCCCAGCCTTTGGGCAGGGTTATTCTGGATGCTAACAATACCGTTCACTGGGATGTAGATGCGACACTTTATCAATCGGTTTCAGTCGCGCATGGCCATCTCCTTAATTTTAAATCGGAATGGATTGCTGATGGTTATTCACTCGGCGACCTTTTATACAGCCTGCCTCTGGCTCCTGGACAAAAGAAACAGATTGTGGTGTTTGACTGGGAACGTCGGGAGTCAGCCTCCAATGTCCAATCGATTGAATATGAAGAAAGCCTCTATAATTCGCTGGGACGCGATCGTGATATTTTTGAAATCACCAAAGGAGTAATTCAGGAAAATGTCAGAGGCAACTCCAGCGCCACAACAGCCAGCGCCAGCGCGGGTATCGGCGGCTTTGTGGGCGGCCTTCTGTTTGGCGTATCCGGAGGGGCTGGTTACTCAAGCTCGAATGCCTCACAGGATAGTCTGAGACAGACATCAGCCAGCGATCTGCAGAAAATCAGAGATCGAATTGTGCAATCTGCAAATGCCGTACGCAGCCAGCGGTCTTCCGTTATCCAAACCGTTTCTCAGGGGGAACGTTTTGAAGTTTCTTCAGAAACAGTTGCCAACTACAATCACTGCCATGCCATCACAATTCAATATTTTGAAGTACTGCGTCACTTTAAGGTCAGACAACGCCTTGCTGATGCCAGAGAATGTCTGTTTGTACCCTTACCCATGACCAGTTTTGATCTGGATAAGGTATTGCGCTGGAAAGAGCATTTAGCCCTTGCTTTAATGAACCCCGGGCTTGCCAAAGGATTTGAAGCGGCAACCCGGGTGAAAAACAAATGGATAGACAGCAATTTTCCCTCCGGCACATTCGCTTCCGAAAAAATCATCAATGCGTCTGGCAGCTTTCAAATTCGATTTATTATTCGTCGGCCTGAAGACAAACTGGTGGAAACGGATGATTATTCCAAACCGATTTATGGACCGACCGGCATTATCGGCTATCAGAAAAAAATGGTTGAAGATATTAACGAAGCGAACTGGCAAAGTCTCATTCCCTTCATGGGAGCCGATACACCACAAGGCTTTTACGAACATTACTTAAAAAATGCCCGCAATAAGGATGAAGTGTTCCATCGGGTGCTGGGAGAAAAGATTGCCACCGCCTTCGTAAGCGCCCTGACCTTCCATGTCGCCGATGAAAGCGGCAATGAAATCGCTTCGATGGCTTTCGATAGCAGCCTGACTTCCCGTTACCGCAAAGAAGGTATTCTCAATATTACCATCCGATTCATGGGCCCTTCACAGTTTAGCCGTGACAAATTGCACTACCTTAAAATTCGCTGCGGTACGACCAATGTATTACCTGATTATTCATCAATAATTATTGTTTCTGGATTTATTCGCTATAAAACAGCGCATTATGAAGGCTTTCTCTGCCGCTATCAAAGTATTCAGGATGATTTATCACCCAGTGATGGCGCGACTCTTTACGCGGGTCCAGGCGCTGATGAATTACGTGATCCGCGCAAGGATGATTTGGCGGTCTTAAACTCACTGCTAAGCCATTTGAATGATCATCTTGAGTATTACCATAAAGCACTTTGGTACCATATGTCGCCGGAAAGACGGTTCATGCTACTTGATGGCATTATTTTACCCGGCGAAAAAGGTCAGGGCCGAAGTCTTGCCTCTCTGGTTGAAAACGAGTTAATCGGTATTGTCGGCAACAGCCTGGTATTTCCAGTGGCCCAGGGTTTAAATCTTGATCCCAATTTTGGCTTGTCAGATTCGCTCTTTGATTATTATATGGTTTCAGCCACCGATCCTATTTCCATCAGTGTTCCGACCAAGGGAGTTTATGCGGAAGCGATGATGGGACGTTGTAATTCCTGTGAGGAAAAGGATGAAAGCCGATTCTGGCGCTGGGAAGAATCTCCCATTCCGGATAGTCCGACAGCGATTAGCCCAATCAGTACCGAAAGCCGCAGAGTGGATCCGGGTAATTTACAGCCTGTTCCATTGGCGAATCCAGTGGTCAATATTCAAAATGCTCCCAATGTGCCTGATCCAACAGGTATCGCCGGCACCTTATCACTTCTTGGCAAAGGTGATTCTTTCCGCGATATAACCGGCTTAAGCCAAAATCAAACCAATGCTTTGGAAGCGCTCAAAGCATCGTTTGATGCGACCAAAACATTTGGTCAGGAAGCGGCCAAACTTGAAATGCAAAAAATTATGGAGCGCCGTCTGGATAATGCGATTAAAGCGATTAACAGTAATCCGAATTTAGATGCCAAACAAAAAACTGAACTGACCGAAAAAGCGCTCAATGCTTATTTAGGTGCAGGCGCTAAATCGGATACACCGGCAAAAGATGAAAATGCCGATAAACTTCAGGAAGGTATTAATAAAAACCTTGATAAAGTCAGTAAAAGTAAAAGTGGTGAAGTGGCGGTTACCAAGCCCGATGGTACTAAAATTAACACTAAATTTAATGATGAAAATGGCTCAGGCCCTGCCATTGAAACGAAAATCGGCAAGGGAGGAATTACTCCGATTAAACAGGAAAGCGCCAATACCTGTTGGGCTACTGTGGCGACGATGATGATGCGCTGGAAAGACGGCACAAATTATACCGTCGAGCAGGTAATGACCAAGGCAGGGCCACAGTATCTGAATTATTACAATCAGAAACAAGGCCTGCCCTATACCGAAAAACAGGACTTTATCACCGCCCTGAAAATGAAAGGCGAGCCGGTTGCTCCGTACACCGCTGAAAATTATCATGCCTGGCTGATTGAATACGGCCCGCTCTGGGTTACTACGGATGCAGATGAGGGCAAGGGATTCTCAGCGCACGCCCGTATTATTACTGGCATTAGTAATGATAAGAAAACCCTGGAACTTATTGATCCCGCACAAGGTAAAAAGCTGACTCAGAGTTTTGAGGAATTTTCCAATAGTTTCAATGAACTGGTAACCGACAGTCCGCTGGTCCCCTCCACTCAGGTGGTTCATTTTATTGATAAAATTGCTATACCCAGTGAAGGGAATGATCCCACAGAAGCCGATATTGTTAAGAATCTGAATGAGTATAACCCTTCCAGCAGTACTGCCATCGTCATTAACACAATCGAATTTAACAGCGGTATTTCCGGAATTAAAAATTATAAAGACTGGAAAACAGATAGCTCTGTAGTTCACAATCGCCGTAAAAACGCTTATCGCGATCCCTTCAGTATCAGGCATCTGGTGCTTCATGAATCCGCTGCGGATACTGGCGATGGATTTGATGATTCGGTCAATGAAACCTCACACATGGCGGTCAGACGTGATGCGACTATCTTACAATTCAACGATTTGGTAGAACATGAAAATCACAGCTCGGCAATGAATCCAACCAGTATTGGCGTTGAATTTGTTAACCGTGGCTGGCTGTCATCCAAAACCGATAATGGCGGAGAAGGCATCCCGGCCAAGGAGTCGTCATTAAGTGCAGAGCAGAAAGAAACCTATAAAGAAGCTAATGGATATTTATGGGCGTTCTGGGGCTACGGTTTCGGAATCTATCGTGTTCCTCCTTCCCTGGATCAATTGGAGAAAGAAGTCGAACTGGTTAAATGGATTACAGTGGATTTACCCGCTCAGTTACAGGCTATCAGTGGTATCTCCATTTATAATCTATTCCCATCCATTGACGACACCTGGCTGCAATTAGTGTCCTATGAGGATGTCAAAGATGTGTGGACATTCAAAGAAGATGATATCCCTGCCGAAGCAGAACGCAGCACAAAAAATCTGTTCGTGTTTACGACCGGCTATGGTTATCTGATGCCAGCTGACATCAAAGATAAATCAGGGATTATTTCGCACAATGCGTTTTACGAGAACCATAGTGATGGCTCATTTTTGACCCTGTATACCTGGCTCAGGCTGCAAAAATCCAAAAACAAGAACGACGCTTATGCCATCTGTAAAAAATTAATGAAAAATCATTCCATCCGGGTTTCGCTCAGCAGCGATACCGACAAAAAGATTTTTCTACTGGATGTCAAAGATGCGAACCTGGTTTAGAACCTGTGCTAAGTTTAAAAGGAACAGGGGAGATCATCATGGCTGAACAGTTTGATGCCATTATTATAGGCACAGGACAAGCAGGTCCTTCATTGGCGGTACGTTTGGCCAATGAAGGTTGGAAAATTGCTATTCTCGAGCGCAATAAATTTGGAGGAAGTTGCGTCAATACCGGTTGTATTCCTACCAAACTCTACGTTGCCAGCGCTGAAATAGCGCATCATGCCGAAATAGCGAATGAGTTTGGAATTGAAATAAGCGGCAGCATCCGAACGAATATGAAGAAGGTTAAGGCGCGAAAAGACGCCTTTATCCAGAAAGCTTCGCTCGGTGTTGAAAACTGGTTAAAAAATACTCCTAATATCACTGTATTTTATGGTCAGGGCAAATTTATAGATAATCATACGGTCCATGTGAATGGCCGAAATTTATTTTCCGACCATATATTTATTAATGTCGGGGCCCGCGCCTTTGTGCCTCCAATGAAAGGAATTGACAGCATCGATTATTTTACCAACTCATCTATTCTTGAACTCGACACTATTCCAGAACACTTGATTGTAGTTGGCGGCAGTTACATCGGTCTTGAGTTTGCGCAGGTATTCAGGCGCTTCGGCTCTCAGGTAACGGTGATCGAAAAGGCCGATCGACTGATTGGCCGTGAAGATTCTGACGTTTCAGAAACCGTCTTGTCTATCATGCGCGAATCCGGAATACAAATAGAGTTAGAAACAGAATGCCTGTCATTTTACCGTGAGGGCGATGCGGTCATTGCTCAGGTTGGTTGCAAACACGATAGCAAATTGTATCGCGGAAGCCATGTGTTAATGGCCATTGGCAGAATCCCGAACACAGAAGATTTAGGAATTGAAAATACCGATATCAAACGCAATACTCACGGAATCATTGAGGTCGATGAGTTTTTGGCTACCTCTGTTCCCGGCGTATGGGCTATGGGCGAATGCAATGGACGAGGCGCATTCACCCACACCGCTTACAATGATTATCAAATTGTTGCCGATAATCTTCTAAATGGCAGTAAACGCAGTGTCGATGACCGGATTATGACCTATGCCTTGTATATTGACCCACCTCTGGGGCGTTGTGGAATGACTGAGGAGCAAGTCAGGAAAGCCGGTTATAAAGCGCTGGTGGCCAAGCGCCCTATGACCCAGGTTAAAAGAGCAATGATCAAAGGCGAGCCGACCGGATTCATCAAAGTGATTGTTGATTCCGAAAGCAACAAAATTCTGGGGGCCGCGGTTTTAGGAGTGAATGGGGATGAAATCATACATTCCATTCTGGATGTAATGTATGCGGATAAGCCCTATACTTTAATTCGTGACGCTGTTCATATACATCCCACTGTGTCTGAATTGATTCCAACCGCTCTTGAAAATCTGAAACCTCTGGACGAGTGACTGACCTGCTAAAACGAGTGATCCGGATTAAAGCCATTGAGCTGATAATCCGGCTCGTCTCTTTGATAAACATCCAGAGACTGCTTTAACTCATTGACTAAATTTTTAATATACGGCGGCAGTGCTTTTTCAATTTTGAGCAACGCTTCCGAGACGCCTTTTATACTACCCGATTGATATTCGTCTGCAAATTCGTCACAAGCACTAAGCTGCATGTAACGATTCTCGCTATAGAAAAAAGAGCGCTTACTATTGTCCGCTTTAAAAGCCTGATATGTTTTATCATTTTCAAGCCAATATTTAATCGAAGCACTTACTAATTTTATAGTTTCTGTAATATCTTCTTCAATGTAATGGTAATACTGATTCAGCTCGTTAATTGCCTGATTATCACTTGCCCAGGCGGCTAAAACCATATCGTGCATTTGATTTAAAGTCTGGTAATAACGGCTATATCCCTTGCCATTGTGCTTGAATAGCTCATACCATCGGCTTCCCGAAGTATTAATAACCTCATCATCAGCCATCGCTTTTTTCTTGGTATCGCGAATAAGTTTCAATACTGCCGAATAATGGGAGCTGTCAGTATTTCCTTTAAAACAGGAATCAACATTCGCTTTTAGCTTGCTTACTTGATGAGTTCGCGCATCTGATTTAAACCATCTGGCTTCATAGCCTTTAATCGCCTGTTGCAGATGGCCATGAAGCTCTTTGACCCGATGGGAATTTTCGCTGATTGTTGGATTTTTTTCTCCTATCGATTGCAACTCGCGGGCTATAGAAAGCAGTACTTGCTTCTGAGAAGCTTCTGGAATTGAGGGCGATTGCAGAGCGGTTTCAACGCCGCAGGCATAAGCTGCGAAGCAGTCTTTTAACAGGCAGTCGTTGCGTGACTCATTCCAGAAAAAAAGAAGCTCTGATTTAAGCTCCTGGGTATGGAATATTCTCTGTGTCAGTGCATTCATAAGCAAGATGCGAAATTCCCTTATTTCCTGATTTGAGAAATTAAATACATCCTGTTTTATTAAACCTTCAAAGCACAGTCCCGGGTTTCCCCTGGTATCTGAAATCAAGTGAATAAAATTGGCCACTACGGCTGCTGCCTTGTCATGAAGAGCGGGATTGATTCGCGTAAAATAATCAGCAATATTCGACCACAGGATATATTCAACACTTTTATGATTGGTTTTAAAGCTCGATTGCAATAAAAACAGTGTTTGCTTTGCCTGTTCCTGCCCATTTTCCTGGGAGAGCAAATCATTGTATCTGGCAAGTAAACGATATATCTCTTCCGGAGCGAAGGCTTTCCTATCGACAATATGCTGAATGAAACTGAATATCCATCCACTATTTTCTGACAACCAGGCTTTATCAATTTCTCTGAATTGTTCATATAATTCAGAAAAAGGCAGCCCGCTATGCACCCAATGGCCTAAATAGTAGTCCATTAATTGAAAATCAAATTCACTCGGAAAACTGGCGGCTTTTTGCAGGATTGAAAAAAGCAATTGGGGCTTTAAGCTTAACTGGACAGAGTGTTGTTTTAGTATATTCAATACAGCCGGATAATCAGCAGCTTTCGCCTCTTCAACAAATAAAATGGCCTTTCGCTGGATATCGCCTTGATTAATTAAATCGCTTTCAGCCAGATTGGGAATAATCTGATTAATTAAATTAAAAAAATCGAGCGTTATTCTTACTTCGTCTTTATCGAGAAAATAATGAGAAGCCGCTTGAAATACTGCTCGTTTCTGAGCATCAGGAAGTGTATTTCCGATAATCGAATTCAGCTCATCGTAGGATAATCTTTTTTTAACCTCTTTAACCATTTAATTCGCCCTGATTTCTCACATCTTCGGGCGATTATCGCAAGTTATTCTTAAGGGAGTATTAGTACATGTTTTTATTGCGAAAGCCTACACCGAAAGAAATCGTCGTTGCGAGCCCTGGCGAAGCAATCCAGATCGGAGTTTTAATGAGGCAATGAAATGGATTGCTTCACATTCGTTCGCAAAGACAGGTTTTGTAGCAACAGCCATGAACTAATTTACTCACCCAGCTCTTTTCTTGAAACAAACCCAATAAAGCGATCCAGCATGCGAACGCTTAATATACGTTTTAGGAATGCAAGAAAATGGGCAGGAAAGGTAACTCGATATTGAGGCTTGGGATTTTTTGCCTCGATTGCATGAATGATTTTTTTAATCACAGCATCAGGCCCGCAGGTAAAGGTTGATTTCGATTTTTGCTCGCGAAAATGATTCAGCATAAAATCATACTGTGTGGAAAAATGGCTGTCTTTCTGATTAATCTTTGTCAACGAGTAACTGATTGCATTGTCCCTGAAACGGCTTTCAATTGGGCCGGGCTCTATAGTGATAACCTTAATGCCTGAACTCTGAAGTTCTAATCTTAGCGTGTCGCTTAGACCCTCTACTGCATATTTTGATGCATTATACGCTCCCCGAAACGGCATACTGATCAGTCCCAAAATGGAGCTCATATTGATTATTCTGCCTGCTTTTTGCCTTCGCATTACTGGTATGACCAGCCTGGTCAGCTCCATTAAGCCAAACACATTAGTTTCAAATTGCTCACGCAGGGTATTGCGTTCTATATCTTCCAAAGCGCCGGTCTGCCCATAGCCGGCATTGTTGATTAATACATCCAGTTGGCCATTGGTCTTTTGCATTAGCAACTCAAAGCCTTGATGAATCGAAGCATTATCGTTCATATCCATTTGCAAGGCTTCAATTCCCTGCTCCTCCAGGCGGGTTAAATCCTCCTTTTTTCGACAGGAAGCAATAACCCGATATTGTTTTTGATGCAAAGCACCGGCTGCTTCATAACCAATGCCCGTTGAGCAACCTGTGATAAAAATAATTTTTTGCATAGTAAAGTCCAAAGTATTTAAAATAATCTATCCTGGCCGCAGAAGTTAACAACTCGGGCCCCTGATTACAAATTTTCAATTGTTACTCAAAGGATTTTCTGCTAAAAGCATTATTTTATCTATGCGATTATAAAATGCTGCGACGCTTATTGCCCTTCTTATTACTTAGTTTTACTCTGGCAGCGGCCCCTCAATTTAAACCCATGCAACCACAGTTGCAAAGCGTCTATGAAATCAATACTCAAGCGCTATGCTCGACCGCTAAAGAAACTTTAGCTTATCTGAATAAAGGGCCAGGCTATGATCCGCAGGTCATTCATGGCGGGAAAATAGTGCCTGTTTCTCTGGAAAGAGTGAAAAAAACGCTCGCTTTTATTTGTCAGCATCAAAAGCAGATGAGTGATCCTTCGTTTATCAGGGCAAATTTTGAATTTATCCGCTGGTATCCAGACTTAACTCAGGCTCAGAAGTTCACTTCCGGCAAGCCCTTGTTGAAAAATTTGCCCAAAGATTCTGTTTTAATGACTAAATATTTTGTGCACCAGGCGAATGTCAGCGAAAAAGCAACTCGAGAACATCCCTATGCCCTGTATGGATTGCCGAATGATGAACATCAGCTGACTATTGAGGAAGCTAATCAGCACCCGGAATTAACCCGTTTTCGCTATGGGAAACAAGCGATTCTTAAAGGAGCGCTCAAGCAAAAAAAGGTGCCGGTATTGGCCTATTTAAGCCGGGCAGATCTTGAAGAAGCTTTAATGGAAGGAACACTGGTAGCCTCCTTCCCCAATGGCCAGCAAAAAATATTCAATGTCCATCGCTGCAATAATATTGCCTATGATCGCAATAAAAAGCCCTATGCACAGGAGCGTTTCTGGTATTTCAGAGAAGTCGAAGGCATTAAAGGCTATGGAAAAGATGCGGATCATAAGATTACAGTTAATACTGAGGTGACATTTGCCGGCGATCTGCAGCAATTTGGCTTGGGAAAACTCCTTCTGATTCAATACTCGAATGCACAAGAGCAATCGATTACCCGCATGGGTATTCTGGCTGATACTGGAGGGGCGTTTGCCAATAATTTATACCAGATTGATTATCTGGCTGGAAGTTTTTCCAGCCGAGAAGAGTTTTTTCGTAAAACTGAGAAATTACCGAATTATATTGCCGCGTATTTTCTAGTGCTTAGAGCCTAGCTACTGAACCTGTGTTCGCATTGACTACATCCGTGGCCATTGAAACACTGGCATAGGCGGCGCGATGTTCGCTCAGAAATCCCCCTTGACGAACAAGCCCTGCGCAATAGTTCTGATAAGGAACAGAGTTTGTTACTTCCTGTTGAATTACCTGTAAATTCGCTAATTTCATTTGCGGAACTGATTCGATTAATTTGAGTAAAACAGGCTCGTTTCCATTATATAATTCATCCAAATGCGACATTAAATATCGTTTAAAACTGCTCTCAATTTCAGGCCAAATCGGCTCCATATTGATTTTCAATTGTTTGAGTTTTTCCATCAGTGATTTGACACCCTCACCTGCGTCGGTATTGCCAACTGCTGTCCTTATATACTCAAGGGTCACCTTTTCGAGCGCCTGTCTGGCAATTTGATTTAATATCTTTTCTTCGGCATCCTCTCGGCTTAAAAATTGCTTTGACTCCATATCATAAGCCTGAGAAATTACCTGATCCCCAACATCCATAACCCAGCCATGAACAGTGACCCCTTCTTTTTGCTTTGCTTTAATCAGAGGATACTCTAACAGTTTCTCCATTTGCATTTCGACATTGGTTTGGATAATCAGATTCAGTTTTTCCCGCTCAGAGAGATCTGAATAACCAGGCATTGCAGAAACTCTGGGAATGACGCCCGCTGCGTGTTTATTTAGCCAGGATGCAGTTGAAGGCACCTTATCTTTTATTCCTGGATTGGTAAGACCTTTCATACCTCCGCAATTGGAATGCCCTAAAATAATAACATGTTGAATACTATCCATAGTGGCCAGGGGATACTCTATACCTGATGCGGCGCTTTTACCTGGATCAGCCGGTACGAGATTTGCAATGTTCCTTACTGGAAATATCTTGCCGGGTCCGGCATTGAATATTAATTCGGGAACGACTCGAGAGTCGACACAGGTAATTAGCAGTATCTCAGGCCGTTGTTCTTCGGCCAGATTGACCTCTTGGTGTTGGGATGTTGAGTATCTGTTTTGCTCAATGTTGTTCAGTATTTGAAATAATTTTAGCAATCGCATCATTGCCTCCTGAGTAGTTTGTTCAGATATTTAACAACGATTGCATCCGAAAAGTCAAGTTTTTTTACAAAACTGTAAAGAGGTTTTGATCAAAAAATAGGCTTTAGAAAACTGAGTACTTCTTGATCACTGGTTTGGCGGAAATCATCGTACCAAAGCCCTACCGCCTGAATATCAGGAGGCAGTAGCGGGCAAACCACTTCATCAACAAGTCTTTCAAGTTCTTTACAAACCATAGGATCGGCCACCGGAACAGCAATGGTGATCGAGGAAGGATTCTGTTTTTTGATTGCCTCCACAGCCGCTTTGAGTGTGGCGCCAGTGGCAATACCATCGTCGATTAAGATAACTTTTTTTCCAGTCAGAACAGGATATGGCCGCTTGCCGCGGTAGACCGCTTCCCGCCGCAAAAGCTCACGCGTTTCTGCTTTGATAACTGCTTCAATCGCTTGTGCGGATACATTATGAGTTTTAATCAACTCCTCGTTAAAGAAAACAGTACCTCCGGAAGCAATTGCACCCATTGCCAACTCTTTGTAACCTGGCAATCCCAGCTTCCTTACAATTACCACATCCAGCGGCAGGTGAAATTTTTTAGCTACTTCGCAGGCTACAGGAACTCCTCCGCGCGGTAATCCAAGCACAATTCCATCGCTGTTTTTGTATTTTTCAAGGTATGTAGCCAGCAGTCTTCCTGCCTGACAGCGGTCCGTATATTTATCCATGTTTACCTTTGTAAAAACAGCCCATTTTATTCAAAAATATAGCAGTAAATGGTCTATACTTTTGGTGAACCTTAAGAGGAGGGTTAAGAATGACTGATGCAACCAATGAAGAATTAAATAACCTAGAGTCTTTGCATCATTATTATCACAGCATAATCAATTACATGCCTAATCTGGTTTACGTATTAGACAAAAATTGTATGATTGTCGATTGTAATCAGAATTTTCTTGATCTTTTACAATTGGAAAAATTGGAAGACTTGCCAGGGACTGTTTACTCACAGCTTGTAGAAAAAAGTCATTTTTCCGAAGCAAGAATTCAGAAGCTCAAACAAGATGATATTAATGCACTGCTTGAAGCAAAACCACTGATTGACGTAAAAGAAGCCCCTGTAATCGACGCCAGTGAAAAGATTGTCTATTATCATTCTTCCCGTATCCCCTTGTTTAATGAGCACAAACAAATAACCGGCATGGTGGTTATTCTGGTAGATACGACTGAAAGAAAGCAAATGGAAGAAGAACTGGGCAAGCTCAAAGAACGGCTTAAAGCCCATGTTTCCGATACAGAGCAATCCCATCCGCTCGTGTTTCGCGACCCTAAAAATCCTCCAAAAGTATTAATGATTGAGGATAATGCCATCGCTCAAAAAGCCGTGCAGGCCCTGTTAATGCAGCTCGACTGTCAGGTGGATGTCGCTGATTCCGGAGAGAAAGCAACCAGTTTATTTAAACCTGGAAAATATGACCTGGTATTTATGGATATTGGTCTGGAAGATGGTTCAGGATACATCGTTTCCAAAAAATTCCGTCAGATGGAAGATGGAAGCGGTTTCCGCGTACCAATCATTGCTTTAACCGGTTATGAGGCCGATGTGGTTAAAATCGATTGCAATGATTATTTCATGGAAGGGGCTATCACTAAACCCTTAACCAGCGAACAGGCAAGACAAATTATTGAACATTATATTTACCATATGGACATACCGATATCGGGTTTGAAGACGACTAAACCAATGTGATTCGCTCCTGTTCTCTCTGAGCTGCGCTTAGGTTACGGAAATTGTGTCATTTTCGGGAAGGAATTGTTGTAAATAGAATCAAGTAACTAACCTGTCGTCTTTGCGAACAAAGTGAAGCAATCCAGATCGAAGCCTGAATAAAGTGAGGATCTGGATTGCTTCGCTAACGCTCGCAAAGACGGTTCTTTGTGCACCTACGCAACAATACCTACACGGGGGATGGCAGTTTAATTTACCTCTTTAGGTATCGCGCATAAAGTGCAGCAGCCGGGCACTTAGGTAAATAAATCCTGGCAAGCAACTCTGAATAAAGCCTGGTTAATCCTCTCTTAATCTTAATTGATTACAATAGTAAAAAATACAGAGTAATACAGGTGAGGTAGCCTTTATGAGTACCGATGTTAACCAGGGACGAATTATTAATGTTTTAAACAAATATTTAAAAGCCAACAACTTCCCCTTTGAAATGAACCGCACCGGGATTTGTAATGGGCTCGCCATCGTTCATGCAAAATATGTGCTTGAAGGACGAAGTAAGGAATTTGAAAACATACTGAAATATATTTCAGAAGGAAAACGGGATAACAATATCACCGACGAGGACATCAATAATTTTGCCTTTCAGACGCTTCTAGCCTTTGCCCCCCACGAATTTGATAATAAGCTGCATCAGGTCACTGCGATGCAGGCTTTAAAAATTAAAGGAATTCCACTAAGTTCTTCTTTTAGTTTTTGCATGGCCGCTTCAAAGAGTAACTGGATACAAGCCTTACAGGATATTGCACTAAAAGACGATGAGGTGATGATTGTCGGTAGTATCAATCATGCCATTTCTATCCATAAAGCGAATGGTAATTACATTGTCTACGATCCCAACTACAGCAATGGATTTAAAAAGTTCGCTGATGAAACTGCTTTAGTTAAAGAACTTTATTCTAATGTTTTTCATTATAGCAAAGGCAATTTGGGCCTTGAAATACAGATACTGAGACATCCTGAAAAACAAAATGAAGAAAGAGTATTTCCTCATATTGAAAGTTTATACCAAAAGTATCTCCCCGATCCTAATCTAGTTGCGGAATGCGACGGTCAATTCTTTAAAACGCTTCCTGCTGCTGCCGCGCACAATGATAAATCAGTGATTGAATACCTGAAGCAACGCGGGGCGAATGGTTATGTGGAAGCCGCCATGGGCGCGGTAAAGTCTAATAATACTTCGGCACTTGAAGCCTTACTGGCGCATATAGATAAAGAGAATCAGATGCTCATCATCTGGGACTACGCTTTTAGCCTGGGTAGGGAAGACATAATAGGAATCTTGAAAGGGAATACACATTTTAAAGCATTTTACGAGACCTATATTTCTACCGATGTATTCCTTTCTGCTGCCACCTCCGGTAAAAATGCGACACTACTTGCTGAATTGATAGAGGATTACAGAGCAGTATCACTGGAGAATGCGCAAAAAAACTTTGTAAAGGCAAAGGAGAAATTAGAAGCTCAATTTTCCCCAGAGGAGCTGGTCCGATTTATACAAAGTATGCCTGAGAATGTTGATTCAGAACTTTCTCAATTGATTTTAGGACAAAGTAAATATTCCCGCTCCAAAAACCCCAGTCCCATGAGCAATGCGATTAGTAGCGGCGATGTTCAATCAGTAAGACGTCTTATGAAACAGCTTCATTCCTCCGGAACTGAACTGACAGACGAACAGAAAATCGGCTATCTGCTTGAAGCAATACGTGCCAATCGCAGTTCAGTCACCAGTTATTTAATCTCGAAAAAACCTGGTATTGCCAGAGAGTTAATGAAAACAGTCAACTTAAGTTTGTCAGCAGTTGAGCATACCAACATCTTGCTTTTACGTGATTTGCAGAGACATGGTGTTGAGTTTAGCCCTGCTGCTCAAATGATAATTGATAGAAAAGAACAAAAGGAATTAACGGTTGTTGAATCCCTCGGGATTGCCATCCTTAAGTTCGCCGACTTTCTTAAAGATATTTTTGTTAATAATGTTTCTTACAGTAAAATCAAGGGAGTGAATTACGATTCCAAAATGTTCAAATCAATTAAAGAGGAATTGCAAGCTGTCAAGCAAACTGATGAATTGGATGCCATTCCGGTTGAGGTGCTTGATCTCGACAGTCTGGGTCCTACTGTTGCGCGTTAGAGAGAGGTGGTTAAAATCAACCCTCACCCTAGCCCTCACTGCCATTAAGTTAAGCTCAGTTGTATATAAACTGTCCTCCCCGCGAAGGCGGGGATCCATCTCTAAGCTCGCTATAATGCCAATTGAGGAATGGATTCCCGCCTTCGCGGGAAAGACAAAAAATTTCTTTAACTTAATGGCAGTGACCCTGGCCCTCTCCCACTTGGGAGAGGGGATTTTCTCTTTTCTTAATCCGCCGTAGCCTGCAAATCCCCCGCCAAAGCCCTGCTTCTTCCCTCTCGGGCTTTCAAATAATTCCTGGAATAAGTCATGCTTGGCTTTTCCACTGTGAAATGGACAAGGTTTGCCAGAATGAATACCAGAGAAAGGGATAAGGTCGCCGACAAGGCAATATTCTGAGTCAGCGGGTAAATGAGGAAATAGATCGTATAACCAGTAAATCCGTGTAATAAATAAAGAGGATAGGAAATTTCAGCGAAGTGATTCAGGTATTTGCTGTAAGGAATTCGATCATTGATTCGATACAGGAACAGGAACATGACAATCCCGAAACAATGATTAATAAAAATTAAACTGCCAGTGCCATTTAAAATAGTTCCCGTATTCAGGCAGAAGTAATTAAGCGACATCATCAAAATGGTTGTGGTAATTCCCGTCAGAACAGACCACTGCTTTGACAAGGTATAATAAAATGCGGTGCCCACAAACATATAAGTAATGTAACTGCTGTTCATGGCAAGAAAGTTACCGAACCCCATGACCAGAGTGCGTGTTTCATCATGGAAAAATCCACTGAAATAAACAAAAAACTGGCTGGCAAAAAGCATGAACGCCGCCGACAATAGAAATGTTTCAACTCTTTTTTCAATGGAAAAATAAAAAAAGATAAAAAATAAAAGATAGAAGTGCATTTCAATTTCGAGCGTCCATAGCGCCCTTTCAATATGATGCGTATGTAAAACATCTCGTATTAATAGCAGGTTCGCTATTAATATGCGGGGCTGAAAAACGTCAGGGATTAGAGAGCTTCCCGTATAATGATTTGCGATGGTGATTGTACTGGCTGCGATAATCAGACAGACAATAGCGGTTGGATAAATACGAAATAGCCTACGAACAAGATAGGTGAAGGGTGTCGAATTTCTCAATGAGAAAGGAATAATATAGCCGCTAAGCAGGAAAAATAAGCCCAGGCTAAAAAAGCCGGCTCTGAAATCACTAAGCCCCAAATGGCTGAAGATGATGCCCAGATATTCAGTGAGCTGAACATGAGGATAATCAGGAAGGGGATCCTGGAAAATCATTTCATGAATGGCATTAGGGGTTAAAATCAGACCAAACCAATGGGTATAGATAACCAGTACACAGCCCACAGATCGAATGAGTTGCAAAAACCATATTTTTTGCGAGCTTTTAGCCACATTTTGCTCCGATTATTATTATTCATTGTGAGTCATTCCCTGCTTCGGAAATTGAAGTGTTTGATTCCGAATGCAAAACGATTTATCGCTTTAGCAGGTTTTTTTATCCAAAGGCATATTAACAGAGCTCTGAAAAAAAGTTAATCAAAAATACGACCAGGCCTTTCCTGCTATCTCAAATCGCAGGCAAAGCCTTAAAAACACTCATATACTTTGTTAGAGAGAAAAAATTGAGAAATGTTCATGCAATTAAAAGGATTCATGGTAAGTATACGCCTAAGCATCATTACCCTCTTTGTTCTGCTATTAGGGTTAATCGGCTTTGCAATTATGTTTATCAATTATCGCGCTTTAAATCAAATCCTTGGTGCAAGCGAAAAAAATCTCATTATTGAGACGACTCTACTGCTTAATGAACGCATCCATAATTACTTGCATCCCTTGAACCGGGATCTGCAAAAAATGAAAAATTTATTAAAAGAAAAGATTATTGACCCCATCGATCCGAAAGAATTTGACAAATACCTCCTCGAATCAATTCGTGATACCCCGCAATTATTTATGATTTATTATGGAACCAAAGAAGGCGATTTCTATGGTGTCGACCGCACGCAAAAAAATATCATTGGCTTAAATCATATTTTAAACACCAATGTTCCTCCTATCAAAGAACGCTATGAATACAATGAACAAGGCCAGCTGATTGAAACAGTAAAGCTTCACGACTATGACCCTCGCCTGCGCCCCTGGTATCTGGAAGCGGAGGCTATAAGAAAACCCACCTGGACCAATGTATATCAATTCGTAAATTTTGGTAACTATAAAAGTACTGTTTATGGCGTTACTGCAGCAATACCTGTCTATAATAAAAACGATAAATTTATTGGAGTCTTCGCGATGGATTTATCCATCGAAGGGATCCAGACTTTCATTAATCAGCTCAATTTGACCCAAAACTCACTGATTTATGTAACTGATAATAGCAAACAAGTCATCGCTTATCGCATCCCTCATGAAAAGAGAGATCTTGTTATAGACAAAAACCATCTCGCCTATCATTTGAAAAAACTGGATATCCCTTCATCAATTTTAAATAAAACGACCGGCTTGTTTGAAGTGAGCTCTTTTAAGCATGAAGGTGAGGAGTATTTCCTCATTCATCGACCGATTATGGAATCGCATCAATCAAAACCCTGGTACATCACGATTATTGTTCCGGCCAGTGATGTGTTAGCTCCGTTGAGAACTCTGCGCCTTCATACCTTATTATGGACAGCCTGTGTATTATTACTGGGCATTCTCATTGCCCGCGTTTTCTCACAACGGATTTCAAAACCCATTATTCAGATTGCAAATGAAGCCCAGCAGATAGCGCGTCTTGACATACAGCAAAGACCGCCTATAAAGACGCTCATCAAAGAAATTAATTATATGGATACCAGTCTTACCCATATGCAATCCAGCCTTTTATCCTTTCAGCGCTATGTGCCCAGTAGTTTAGTCAAGCAACTGATTATAAGTGGAAAAATTGCAGAAATGGGCGGTGAGCGCCAGGAAATCACAGTGCTGTTTTCGGATATTAAAAATTTTACAAATCTGACAGAACAATCAAGCCCGGAACAATTAATCACGTATTTATCCAATTATTTCCAGGCGATGACCGAAGCGGTTATCGTGCACGAGGGAATACTGGATAAATACATTGGTGATGCCATTATGGCGCTTTGGAATGCGCCTCTTAGTGACCCAGAGCATGCTTTGCATGCCTGCCAGACAGCTATTGATATGGCTCAACGCCTAAAGCATACCAATCAGCTCAATCAGCAGAATAATTTTCCTCTGTTCCATATTCGCATTGGAATCAATTCAGGTGAGGCGATTGTCGGCAATGTCGGCTCGGAAGAAAGACTCAGTTATACAGCCCTGGGTGACACAGTGAACGTTGCAAGCCGCCTTGAAGCAGTGAACAAACTATATCATACTCAGGTCATTGTCAGCGAAAGCACTTTCAAACAGGTGGCCGATCAATTTAATTTTCGCCTGCTTGATGAGGTTGCGGTTCGTGGTAAGCAGGAAAGTACCCGTATTTATGAACTTATTACTGACGACAACATCCAAAATCTGGACCAATACAAAGCAACATTTATCAAAGCGTTTAGCTATTATCAGCAAGGCGAATGGTTAAATGCGCTTAATCTGTTTGAAACACTTACCCCAGTCTATCCCGATGATCAATTGGCAAGTGTGTATATAAAACGTTGCCAGGCATTTCTCGATTCACCAGTTTCTGAATGGGATGGCATCTGGCGTCTGGGAGGACCAGGCACATAAGCCAAAAGATTTGCAAACAAGGATTTATAAAACATGAATAGAACAATCACGCTAATTGCAGTCATTATTTTAATACTAAGCGGGATTTATTACAGCCTGCCGTTTTTTGGAATCAACATCATTTAATCCGCGTTGCGACAGGCTTCCTATTTATTCAACAACGCTGGCGCACGGCGCAGCTCAGGCTGAAAATGGAATAACCTGAGCCAAAAGACGCTGCTTATCAGGATTAAAACGCCTCCTGATAACAGAGCATAGGCAGCATGAGACTTTAGAAAATAGAAGTAGACAGGAGGTAATATCAAAGCACAAATGATCTGAGGAAACGTAATACTCATATTAAAGATACCCAGATAGGTACCGATACTTTCCCTGGGTAAAAATTTTGAGAGCACCACATAAGGTAAAGAGATTAAACTTCCCCACATTATTCCAATACAAATCGATGAAAATATAAGGCTGGTTGAAGAGCTTACAAAACCAATTAGCCCCACGCCTATACCGCCGCCAAATAATGCGAGTCCATGCAAAGTCTCGACTCTTATATATTTTGAGAATATAAAAACGAGCATAGTAAACATAAGACTAACGTATTGATAGAGTGAAAAATAAAATGAGCTGTCGAGGCTGGCAGCCTTCATTAAATGAAGATTTTCATTAGACGAATCAGTATAAGGAAAATGATAATTTTCTTGAGCGATACACAAGCTAAAATATAACCAAAATATGAAAACTCCCATCCAGGATATGCTGTGAATTATTAATAACTTCAAAAATAAGGAATCGGCTTTTTTGATTTCCTGGCGTATGCCTTTGATACTGACTGCAAGCTCCCTTAGCAATTTACAGAACAGGCCAAAATTAAGTCTAAGCAAATTTACCGGTTTTTCGTCCACTTTTCTAAGAAAGAAAAATACAACAATTATGAATAAAACTCCGCAAGTCATGTAGGAGATACTGAGATTCAATGGAAGCAAAAAATCACTTGATTCTATAGCATAGATTTTATGCACTGCAATCGGTAGAAAAGCACCTAGAACACCACCAAGGCCAGCAAAAAAAGCCTCGGCTGAAAATGCCTGCATACGAGTTTTATCTTCCTGAAAGCTATCTGCAGTCAAGGCGCGAAGGCCTTCTGCACTGCCATTGAGACTGCAGTCAATACAGAAGGTAAAAAGTACAATATTAAATAGTGAGTTTTGAAAAGGAAGCAGAAAAAAAGAAACCGCACCGACTAATCCCCATACCAGAATATAGGGTTTCCTCCGTCCAATTTTAGTTACAGATTTATCGCTTATATAGCCTATCAAAGGTTGAATAAAAATACCGGTTAATGGCGGAATTAACCAGAGCAAAGGTAATATAAAATCATTTGCTCCTGATATTTTAAAAAGAGCACTCAAATTTGACAATTGAAAAGTGAATCCAAAATTAATGGAAAACGATAGCAATGCGAGGTATAGAAAAGTCCTTTTCATCTGCAACATTTAAAATTCCAATTAGGTCGTCAGGTAAATAAAAATAGTGTAGCATCAGATAATTAGCAAATAATGTTTATAAAATTCATTGTATTCCAAATCAAAGGACCCTGTAAAGAGGACAATAATCATGAGTAGTTCACTAAAAAACATTGAGGGATTAAAACGGGTGTTTATTACTAGGGTTAACCCTAGTGTTGATAATGGAAAATATCAGGTGAAACGAATCTTGAATGATACTATCATTGTAGATGCTGATATTTTCACCGACGGAATCGATGAAATATATGCGGAGCTAATTTACAAACATGAGTCCGAGGTTGAATGGAAAAGAGTAAAGTTTTCTTCTCCTGACAATGATTGCGTTACCACAAATTTCCTTGCCAAAAAAATAGGGGTTTATCATTTCACAGTTGAGGCATGGATCGATGAGTTCTCAACATGGAAAAAAAGATTTATCAAAAAAATGCAATTAAAAATGGATATTGCAAATGAAAGAGAGATTGGAATAAACTTTGTTAAAAATATTGCAAGCAAAGACGACAAAATACTTCAAATAATTGTCGACAAAATTAATAATGAAAAATCCTATTCCAAAATCGAAAAATTTTTCTCAAAAAATAATATCAACCAGTGGCTGAGAGAGCATATCACCCCCACCTTTATAACTCGTTATGAGAAGATTCTCAGTATTCGGGTTGATCCGGTTAAAGCGCGATTTAGTGCCTGGTACGAAGTGTTTCCACGATCGCTTTCCTCATCAGGTCAGCATGGAAGTTTTCAGGATTTGATTAATTATCTTCCCCATATTAAGGAATTAGGTTTTGATGTAATTTATCTTCCTCCGATCCATCCTATTGGCAAAACCAATCGTAAAGGTAAAAATAATTCAGTTACCGCAATGGAACATGAGCCAGGCAGTCCTTGGGCGATAGGCAGCCCGGATGGAGATCATAAGACCATCCATCCTGAACTGGGCAGCTATTCAGAACTTAGAAATTTGATTAATAAAGCCCGCTCGATGGGCATCGATATTGCCCTTGATTTCGCACTTCAATGCAGTCCGGACCATCCCTATCTGCATAAACACCCGCAATGGTTCAAACATTTACCAGATGGCTCACTGCAATATGCAGAAAATCCACCTAAAAAATATCAGGACATTTATCCTTTAAATTTTGGCTCTGAACAATGGCAGGCCATGTGGCTGGAATTTAAATCGATCATAGACTACTGGATCAAAGCCGGAATCACCCTGTTTCGCGTAGACAATCCCCATACCAAGCCTTTTGTTTTCTGGGAATGGCTGATTCAGGAAATAAAAAAAGATCACCCTGAAGTCTTATTTTTGTCGGAAGCGTTTACCCGTCCCAAGGTCATGTATCACCTGGCTAAATGTGGTTTTAGTCAATCCTATACCTATTTCACATGGCGCAATACAAAAGAAGAATTGACTTCCTATATGGAAGAGTTGGTTTCTCAACCGGTTTCTGATTTCTTCAGGCCCAACTTCTGGGCGAATACCCCTGACATTCTGCCCGAGTGTCTGCAAACAGGCGGTCAGCCTGCATTCATTGTACGCTTTATACTGGCGGCCACTTTAAGCAGTAATTATGGTCTTTATGGCCCCGTTTATGAAAATTGTATTCATACCCCCCTGCATGAAGGGTCCGAAGAATATCTTGATTCTGAAAAATATGAGATCAAACAACATAAAAAGAGCAGTCAAAATATTGATGCAATTATCTCAAGAATCAATCGCATTCGAAAACATCATCCGGCTTTACAGAATACACAGTCTATTCGCTTCCACAATACAGATAACCCACAACTGATTTGCTATAGCAAACACTGTGAAGAACATCAGGATCATATTCTTATTGTGGTTAATCTTGACTATCAGTATAAGCAATCGGGATTCGTTGATATTAAGCGCAATAATCTTCCACTGCCAGGAGATGACTTTGTAGTACATGACTTACTGCATGATGAAACTTATCAGTGGCATACAGGTTCCTGTTATGTAGAGCTGGATCCGGCCAGAGCTCGTTGCGCACACCTATTTCATATCAGAGAGAATTCAGCATGAGCAAGGATAGCCAATTCGGAGAACGTATTGACTGGTATAAAGATGCAGTCATTTACCAAATTCACATCCGCAGTTTTTTTGACAGCAATGACGATGGGATTGGTGATTTTCAAGGATTGATAAAAAAACTCGATTATCTGAAATTTCTGGGAATTAATGCCGTCTGGCTTCTGCCTTTTTATCCCTCACCACTTAAAGATGAAGGCTATGATATCGCGGACTATAGCAGCATTAATCCCATTTATGGTTCTTTAAAGGACTTTAAAGCCCTGCTGAAAGAAGCCCATCAGCGTAATATTAGAATTATTACCGAACTGGTAATCAATCATACCAGCAATGCACACCCCTGGTTCCAGAAATCAAGGCGCGCAAAACCTGGCTCCTACTGGCGAAATTTTTATACCTGGAGTAATGATGCCAGCGAATATGCCGACGCGCGCATTATATTTCGTGATTTTGAAACCTCCAATTGGGCATGGGATCCTGTAGCAAAAGCCTATTACTGGCATCGCTTTTACTCGCATCAGCCCGATTTGAACTACGATAATCCGAATGTTCAGAAAGAAGTTTTTAAAATTGTCGACTTCTGGTTAAACCTGGGCGTTGACGGTTTAAGGCTTGATGCCATTCCCTACCTGTTTCAAAGAGAAGGCACAAGTTGTGAAAATCTGCCTGAAACCCACGAATTTTTAAAAAAGCTAAGCGCTCATGTCAAACAGAAGTTTCCCAACCGCCTTTTGTTAGCAGAGGCTAATCAGTGGCCTGACGATGCCGTACAATATTTTGGCCAGGGGGACGAATGTCAGATGGCCTTTCACTTCCCACTGATGCCAAGAATGTACATGGCTGTCAAAATGGAAGATCGCTTTCCGCTCATTGATATAATTGAACAGACTCCGGCGATTCCCGAAAACTGTCAGTGGGCTATCTTTCTTCGTAACCATGACGAATTAACCCTCGAAATGGTTACCGATGAAGAGCGTGACTACATGTACCGCATGTATGCCCAGGACCAGCAAATGCGCATTAATCTGGGAATACGCAGACGTTTGGCCCCCTTACTTGATGGCGACAGGCGGCGAATTGAATTATTAAATGCCATGCTATTTTCCCTGCCAGGCACTCCTATTATTTATTATGGCGATGAAATCGGTATGGGGGACAATATTTATCTTGGCGATCGAAATGGGGTCAGAACGCCCATGCAATGGTCAGGTGATTTAAACGCCGGCTTTTCCAAGGCAACCCCGCAAAAGCTTTACTCGCCAGTCATTATTGATCCGGAATATAATTATCAGGCAGTCAATGTTGAGCTGCAATTGCAAAATTCCCACTCTTTATTATGGTGGATGAAACGTACCATCGAAGTACGAAATAGTCATCCTGCCTTTTGGCGGGGAACGATTGAATTGTTAACCGCTGAAAATCCCAAAATTCTCGCATTTTATCGAACTTATGAAGAGCAGCGCTTACTGGTCTTAATTAATCTATCAAAAAATATTCAATCCACTTTTCTTGATTTGTCCAGTTTCGCTAATTTTAAACTGCTGGAAGTATTTGGGAAAAACCAATTTCCCCCGATACAGGAAACACCCTATTTCTTCGTGCTTCCAGCCTATGGGTTCCTATGGCTGGAATTACAGAAACCAGAATCCATTATTTCAGATAAGCGAAAAAAGGATGAAATAGAAATCAAAAAGGATCTTTCAGAAATTTTTGAAGGAAAAGCAAAAAACAAGCTTGAAACTGTATTGGAAAATTACATCATTAATTGCCGATGGTATCGATCAAAAAACCATAAGATCACTAAGCTCTCAATTTACGATTCCATTATGGCACTGAATAAACCAACCCCTGTTTATCTGTTAATTATCCTGGTGGAATATAAAGACAAGGAAGCGGAAAAATATTCTCTGTTCATTACCAGAGAGGAAGATCATCATGAAATCAGCCAAACCGCCAATCAAAAAGTTATATGTACTCTAAAAACAGAAACGCAATCGGCTTATTTGGTAGATGCCGCACATATTCCTGCTTTATGGAGCGAATTATTTAATTTATTCGGCTCCAATCGTCAGTTGAAGGGATCTCGGGGCAAATTGTCGATAATGCCTAACCGCGGGTATAAGAAAAGCCTTTTGTCAGAAAGCAATTTTCAAAAAGAACCCATTAACGCCGAGCAATCCAATACATCCATACGATACAATGCTGCATTGTTTAAATTATATCGCCGCTGTGAAACAGGTATTAATCCGGAAGTAGAAATTACCGAATTACTTATGAAAAAGAGTCATTTTCGCTTGCCCAAAATCCTTTCTCATTTGCAGTACGAGGATCAGGGGAAACCGGTTACCTTAGGGATTATTCAGGAACATATCCCGAATGAAGGAGATGCCTGGGCATACAGTATCAACCATTTAAGTAATTTGCTGGAAGAAGGAAACAGCGACTCGCTGGTTTTTCCTGCTGTGGATTTGCCCTGGCATAAACTGGTACCGGTTCCTGAACAAGTAAGCCAAATGCTGGGGATTTATTCGAATTCCATAGAAAAACTGGCCGAAAAAACAGCCGCCATGCATATCGCTTTAGCCGAATCCTCTTCGAGCTCGGATTTTAAACAGGAAGATTTCAATTGGTTTGATCAGCGAAGTCTCTATCAGTCCCTGCGTTCTATACTTGCTAAAGCTAAAAAGCATGTCAGTTCTTTAAAATCATCGCTTGAGCCTGAGCTATACAGCTCTCTTCAGGATAAACTGGCTGAAAGCCGTTTAAAAGCAACAGTACAGTCCCTCTTGAATAAACGTTTTAACGGTAAAAAAATTCGTTGTCATGGCGATTTTCATCTCGGACAGATTCTTTATACCGGTGATGATTTTATCATTATTGATTATGAAGGAGAGCCTAATCGCCCCTTGTCCGAACGCAAGATAAAACGTTCCCCTCTGAAAGATATTGCCGGAATGCTTCGCTCTTTTCACTATGCCGTTTACACCGTAACGCAAAACAAAGAGACGGATTTAGCCTTAAAAGAATTATCACCTGAAAAGCTCTATGCCTGGATCTGTCAACTCTACTTAGGCAGCTATCTAAACTTTGACGGAATTCGCAGCTTACTGCCCGCTGATGAAGCCAACCTGCTCTTTTTATTGAAAATTTTTATGCTGGAAAAGGTACTCTATGAAATTGAATATGAGATTAATAACCGTCCCGACTGGGTTCATGTTCCCTGCAAGGGCCTGATTGCATTATTGGAGTGATGAGTGGCAAAGGACGAAGAACAGATCATTATTTTAAAAAGGTTCGCTGAACAGCTCGGTATAATAACCAGTTATCGCAATGCCTGGAAAGAGCAGGTCGAAGCGTCTGTGGAGACGCTGATGAGCCTGATTCGTATGCTGGGCTATCCTGTTAATGCCCTTCATGAAGTCATTCCCATTTTTGAGCAATACCAGCAAAACCTGTCTCAACAGCCCTTAGAGCCAGTGTATGTGATCTGGAATCAGAAACAGTCAGTTATAAAACTCCGGTTATTGTCAGAAGAAGCAGTCAGCTGGTCTTTAATAACGGAACAGGGCTCTATAATTGAGGAAGCTGTAAATATGAGGCGCCGGCAAAAAATATCAGCCGATGACTATCAGATTAAATTACCTGCTCTTCCTCCTGGTTATCATCAATTCACACTCACAGTCGGAAAACGACAATACCAGAGCCTGATAATTTCAGCCCCTGGAACTATTTATTTTGACGACAGACTCTGTGACGAAAAAAAAATTGGCCTTTTTTGTCCATTATATTCTCTGCATTCCGAAAAAAGCATAGGCGGCGGCGATCTGGGCGATATGGATTCTTTGTCCCAGTGGATGGCAGAAGAAGGGCTGGGGCTGATTGCCAGCACCCCACTTTTTTCAGCCTTTCTTAATTCTCCCTGTGAACCTAGTCCTTATTCCCCAGTCAGCCGTCTGTTTGCCAATGAGTTTTATCTTGATTTACGGCAATACGGACCAATAGACCCTAAATTTAACGCAGCTATTGAAGCATTGAACCAATTGCCCTTCATTGAGTATCAGCAGGCTGCTTCTTTAAAGCGCGAAATCGCCAGCGAACAATTCAAACGTATACTGGAATCGCCCGAAAACCAGGAGGCACTGAATCGATTTATCGAAACACATCCTGAAATCAGAGTTTATGCACTCTTTAGAGCCTACATGGAATGCACTGGTGAAGAATGGCGGAACTGGCCAGAGAGACAAAGAAACGGTCTTTTGACAGAAGAGGATGTGCCCAGTGAAATGTATCATTATCATCTGGCCGCTCAGTGGCAGTTGCATCAACAGCTTCGCGCATTAAAGAAGAAAATCAACCAACGAGGCCAATATCTTTATCTTGATTTACCTATTGGTGCACATCGCAATGGCTTTGATGTCTGGCGGCAGCAAACACTGTATCTGACTGAAACTGCAATGGGCTCGCCGCCTGATCCCTTATTTCTTGAAGGCCAGAACTGGGGGATGCCGGCTTTAAATCCTGCAAAATTACGCGAGCAGGCTTATCTCTGGTTTATTCAACTGATTCAAAACATCTTTAAGCAGGTTGATATTTTGCGCATTGATCATGTCATGGGCTTTAATCGTTTATACTTAATCCCTGAAGGACATCCCGCAAGCGCGGGGGCTTATCTTAAGTATCCCGCCGAAGAAATGTATGCCATCCTCTGCCTGGAATCGCATCGGCATCGGGTGATGATTGTCGGAGAAAACTTAGGCTCCGTTCCTCCGGAAACAAACCGATTGATGAAACATCATGGGATGCTCAACATGAACGTTTTACAATATGCCCTGGATGCCCGCGAAAAAATAATTCCCACAACCTGTAAAACGCTGACCTGCATCAATACCCATGATATGCCCCCTTTTTCTGCCTGGTGCCAGGGTCTCGATATTACTCAATTTCAGGAATTAAAATTAATCGATGAAACCTATGCCAGGCAAATGCATAAGAAACGTCGTTATCAGCTAAAAACATTAACTGCCACCTTAAAGAAACAACAGTTAAATTCCGCCGATCTCCTATCGTCCGCCTGGCAAATGCTTGCGCAAAGTCCAGCAGCCTTGCAACTTGTGAACATAGAAGATCTTTGGGGCGAAATTTATTCCCAGAATATCCCCAATGCAACTGAGGAGCCCAATTGGCAGAGAAAGTTGCGTTACTCCATGGAGGAGATAAAGCAAATGTCCACAATCAGCAGACAATTAAAAGAAATTCACAAGAAAAGAAGCCCGGTAGAGCGCCTGCGCCAAACTCTTTTTTCCGCACAGGATCTTCATCTATTCAATGAGGGAACCCATTTTCAGTTATACAAGCACCTTGGCGCACATGTTAGCAAGCAGGAGAATGTTACTGGGGTTAATTTTGCAGTATGGGCTCCGAATGCATCGCATGTATCGGTCGTGGGTTCATTCAACCACTGGAATAAAACCGTGCATTCTTTAAGCTCGCGGGGGAACTCCGGGATCTGGGAGGGGTTTATACCCGGCGTCAAGGTTGGGGATTTATATAAGTACGCTATTGAATCCGATCGCCTGCAATTTACTGCTCAGAAAGCAGATCCCTTTGCGTTTTATCAGGAAACGCCACCCTGCACCGCTTCTATTGTCTGGGAGTTGGATTACGAATGGCAGGACGAGGACTGGCTTAAAAAAAGAAAATCAAAGCAGAGTTTAAACTCTCCCATTTCTATTTATGAAGTCCATTTAGGATCATGGCGGCGGGTTCCAGAAGAAGATAATCGTTATTTAAGCTATCGTGAACTGGCGCCCTTATTGGCTGACTATGTAAAGCAGATGGGATTTACCCATGTAGAATTCCTCCCGGTTATGGAACATCCTTTTTACGGCTCCTGGGGTTATCAGACGGTAAGCTATTTTTCCCCCAGCGCACGCTTCGGAACCCCTCAGGATTTTATGTATTTAATCGATTACCTGCATCAGCAGGATATTGCAGTCATTTTAGATTGGGTTCCTTCGCATTTTCCTATGGATGAGCATGGTCTGGCACAATTTGATGGAACCCATCTTTTCGAGCATTCCGATGAGCGGAAAGGATTTCATCCGGATTGGAAGAGCGCCATTTTCAACTATGGCCGGCATGAGGTACAGGCGTTTCTTATCAGTAGTGCGATGTTCTGGTTTGAAAAGTATCACATTGATGCTATTCGCGTTGATGCAGTCGCCTCCATGCTTTATCTGAATTACTCCCGCAAAGAAGGGGAATGGCTGCCTAATGAAAAAGGCGGCCATGAAAATCTGGAAGCCATTCATTTTTTAAGGACACTGAATAAAACTGCCTATCAGCATTTTCCAGATATTCAAATGTTCGCGGAAGAGTCCACCGCCTGGACAGGCGTTTCCGCTCCCATTGAGTTTGGAGGATTGGGCTTTGGTTTTAAGTGGGATATGGGCTGGATGCATGACACCCTCTTATACTTCTCCCGCGATCCCATTTTCAGGCGCTACCACCAGCATGAATTATCTTTTCGTATGGTTTACGCCTTTACAGAAAATTTCACATTATCACTTTCACATGACGAAGTAGTTTATGGCAAAGGATCGCTGATTAATAAGATGCCTGGTGATGAATTCTGCAAATTTGCCAATTTACGCCTCCTGTATGGCTATATGTTTTGTCTGCCTGGTAAAAAGTTAATCTTCATGGGCTCTGAGTTTGGTCAGTATAGTGAATGGAACCATGAGAGCAGTCTTGACTGGCATGTGCTGGATTATCCAGTTCATCAGGGGCTGCAACACTGGGTTCGTGATCTCAACCGGCTTTATCGTTCACAGACAGCCTTACATGAGCTTGACTGGCAAGCCCATGGTTTTGAATGGATCGATTGCAGTGATGCCGATAACAGCGTATACAGCTTCATCCGAAAATCCAGTCAGAATGACTGTTTGTTGATTGCGTTCAATTGTACGCCGGTGACTCGCAGCAATTACCGCCTTGGAGTTCCTGAAGCAGGAAACTGGCAACTGCTGCTGGACAGTGACGCAGCTCAATATGGCGGCTCCGCTCAAAATCAGAATGAACTTCTCACAGCTGAAGCCTGCCCTTTCCACAACCGCCCATACTCTCTGTCGTTAACCCTGCCTGGGCTCAGTCTGGTGATTTATCAATGGATAAAATAAACAAAAGACTCTTGGGGGCACATCTTGACTCCAGCGGCCATTGCGAATTCAAAGTTTGGGCGCCCTATGCAGTCAAACCTCAGCTGGAAATAACAGATACCAGAGGAAATACAGTTGTTTTTCCAATGCTGGAACAAAAAGACGGCTATTATTTTTTTGCTCTCAATACTATTCAACCAGGCGATAGCTATTATTATCTTTTTGATAACCAGCGGTTTGCCGATCCAGCGGCCGATTTTCTTCCTCAGGGGATTACCGGTCCTGCTGCTATCCTTGAGCGACAGAAAATTGCGTCTCGTTGGCCAAATATCCCCCTTCGGGATTATATCATTTATGAAATTCATGTAGGCACCTACACGCCTGAAGGCCAGTTTACAGCCATTATTAATCATCTGGAT
Source organism: Legionella genomosp. 1 (assembly GCF_900640215.1). Lineage (NCBI taxonomy): Bacteria > Pseudomonadati > Pseudomonadota > Gammaproteobacteria > Legionellales > Legionellaceae > Legionella > Legionella genomosp. 1. Next base: position 9,142 of record NZ_CAAAJH010000020.1, on the reverse strand, counting down.
GAATTAAAAGATCTGGGAATCACCGCCATTGAGTTAATGCCCATTGCTCAATTCTCAGGAGATAGAAACTGGGGTTATGACGGGGTCTATCCCTTTGCAGTTCAAAATTCCTATGGGGGTCCGCAAGGCTTAAAAGCGTTGATTCAGGCTTGTCATTCACGTGATATCGCCGTAATTCTCGATGTGGTTTATAACCATATCGGGCCGGAAGGTAATCATTTTGCAAAATTTGGCCCTTATTTTACTGAAAAATATCAAAGCCTTTGGGGGCAAATGCTCAACTTTGATGATCAGTTCAACCATCACGTGCGCCGTTATTTTATCGAAAATGCGCTGCACTGGTTTATTGAGTATGACATTGATGCCCTTCGTCTTGATGCCTTGCATGCCATTATCGATACATCGGCTTATCCTTTTCTTGAAGAACTGGCTGACGCTGTGCAGGAGCTATCAAAAGAAATTAAAAAACCCTTTTATCTGATTGCCGAAAATGATGCCAATGATGTCAGACTGATTGCTGAAAAAGAAAAAGGCGGCTATGGAATTCATGCGCAGTGGAACGATGATTTTCACCATGCGATTCACAGCCTTCTTACCGGGGAAACCCAAAATTATTATCAGGATTTTGGACGCTTTGAACAGCTTATGAAAGCCTTTCGTGAAGGCTTTGTCTATTCGGGGGAATATTCGGTATTCCGAAAAAAACCTCATGGCCGAAGTTCGGCTGCCATCCCTTCTGAACGTCTGGTGGTTTGTTTACAAAATCATGATCAGATTGGTAATCGGGCGAAGGGGGAGCGTTTAAATCATTTGCTTGACGAAGAACAATTAAAACTGGCAGCCGGTCTGTTATTGACCTCCCCCTTTATTCCTCTGCTTTTTATGGGGGAGGAATATGCAGACCCTGCCCCTTTTCTCTACTTTATCAGCCATTCCGATCCCAGGTTAATTGAAGCGGTACGTCAGGGTCGAAAAAAAGAATTTTCATTTATAAATGACTCGCTGTCTGATCCCCAAGATGAATTAACATTTCAGACGAGTAAGCTTAACCATCAACTGAAACAGGATGATAAGCACAGAAAACTATGGAATTTTTATAAACAATTAATTCAGCTTCGGCGCTCACTCAAAGCAATCAATACGCTGGACAAAAATGCCCAGGAAATTCATTGGGATCAACAAAAACAACTGCTAACTATTCTGAAGCATCATCAGGAAGAACCGGTTCTAATACTTGCCAGCTTTTCCCAGGAAACCCACTCCATCGCCGATAGTCTGAGTGGCAACTGGACACTGCTTTTGAATTCTTACCACCAGCAATGGACAAACAATTTTCAGGCTGAATTGCGAGACGATCAGCTTCCCCCTTTCGGATTTTTACTGTTTAAGGACAATCAGTATGGCTAATTATATTTGTATACACGGGCATTTTTATCAACCGCCACGGGAAAATCCCTGGCTGGAAGAAATCGAAACGCAGGATTCCGCCTTTCCCTATCATGACTGGAATGAGCGGATTAATGACGAATGTTATCTGCCTAACTCTGGGGCAAGGATTTTAAATGCCAAGGGGCAAATCACTGAGATTCTCAACAATTACAGTAAAATAAGCTTCAATTTTGGCCCTACTCTGCTGTCCTGGATTCAGGAGAAGGACCCTCAACTACTTGAATCAATCCTGGCGGCTGATAAAGAAAGCCAGAAACAATTCAAGGGACATGGCAATGCCCTGGCACAAGCTTATAATCATCTGATTATGCCTCTCGCAAATTCTCGGGATAAATATACCCAATTGCTTTGGGGCATTAAAACCTTTGAGCATTATTTCAAGCGTAAACCGGAGGGACTGTGGTTGTCGGAAACGGCAGTAGATCTGGAAACGCTTGATTTTATGAGTGAGCTCGGTATTCAGTTTACCATTTTGGCGCCCAATCAGGCCAGGCGATACAGGCATTTCAATGACGAGGAATGGTCTGAGGGCATCATTCCGGGAACCTCCTACCAGCAGCAACTTCCCTCAGGAAGAAGCATCACGCTGTTTTTTTACGATGGTGAGGTATCCAAAGCAGTAGCCTTTGAACAATTACTGACACAGGGTGAAAATTTTGCTCAGCGTCTGCTCAATTCATTTTCAGAGCAGAAGACAGAGCATAATTTAATGCATATCGCTACAGATGGCGAATCCTATGGCCATCATCATGCGCATGGCGATATGGGTTTAGCCTATGCCTTGAATATTATTGAGAACACCGAGGATGTACAACTCATCAACTATGGATATTTTCTGGAATTGCAGCCGCCGCAGTATCAGGTAGAAATTCATGAAAACTCTTCCTGGAGCTGCGCACATGGCATTGAACGATGGCGCAGCGATTGTGGCTGCAGTACTCGCCAGGACTGGCATCAGCAATGGCGCGGTCCTCTGCGAGCCGCTCTGGACTGGCTGCGTGATCAATTGATCCCCGCATTTGAAACCAGTCTAAAGGCACTGTTACACGACCCCTGGGGAGCCAGAAACGACTATATTGAAGTAATTAATGATCGTAGTAAGCAAAGTGATTTTTTAAAACATCATGCCCGTCATCCACTGTCCGCTCTGGAAGAAACAGAGGTTTTAAAATGGATGGAATTACAGCGGCATGCCATGTTGATGTATACGAGCTGCGGCTGGTTTTTTGATGAGGTATCCGGGCTTGAAACCACTCAGATTTTAAAATATGCAGCCCGTGCTATTCAATTAGCCAGGGAACTGACTGATGTGGATCATGAGGCCGAGTTTATTAATCGTTTATCTGAGGTTCCCTCAAACCTCCCCGAGTTTGCCAATGGAGCGCGAATTTATGAGTTATTCATCAAACCATTGGTCATTGATTTATTTAAGGTTTCAGCACATCTGGCTGTCAGTCTTCCTTTCGGCGAATACAAGGAATCGGAATCCATCCCCATATTTTGTTACGAGGTTAATTTGAGAGAATCAAAACAGGCTGAAGCGGGTAAAGTCAAACTGTTTTCGGGCCTGATGGATGTTCGATCGCAAATTACCGGGGAATCAATACAGGTCTGGTATGCGCTGCTTTATCAGGGAGACCAGAACCTCATCTGCGCCATTCGTAGTCCTGACCCTCAACTTGAAACAGTCGAGAATGATTTATTTGAGTTATTTGAAAAGGGAGAGATTTTTGAGCTGGTCAAATTATTTGAACAACATTTTGGCGAAGCAACGACGTCTCTTCGTGACCTCTTCCATGATATGAAGTTAAAAATTACTGGCCAGATTTTATCTTCAGTTACCGGCGAACTGGAAAATCGCTATCATGAGTTCATGAACAACAATGCAGCGCTCCTTTATTTTATCTCGGATCTGCATATGCCAATGCCGAAGGCGGTAGCTCAGTCAATAGCTTATATTGTCAATAAAGACCTGTTTGACTATTTCAATAATGAAGAAAGAAACCCCGAAGTGTTGGAAAATCTGTTTCAACTGATCAAACGCTTTAATATTACCCTGGATGATTCCATTCGATTTCGTGCCGGACATTTAATAAAGCAGTATGCGATACAACTCGAAAATCAGCCTGAGAATAGTGAGTTACTGACTGAACTGGTTGATTTCATTAAGCAGCTGAATGCGCTGCCGCTTCAGATCAATTACTGGCATCTGCAGAATGTGACAAAGCGGCTTCTTGCTGCCGATAATCCTGAACCCCTGCTGAAATCCCTCGGCGAAGCACTTAATCTGGAGGTCTGATGACTATTCCACTGACCAGCTACCGCCTGCAGCTTCACAAACAGTTTGGCTTCAAGGAAGCTATCAATATACTTCCTTATTTACTTGAGCTTGGTATTAGCGATGTCTACAGTTCTCCTCTTTTACAGGCAGAACCCGGAAGCATGCACGGTTATGATGTTATCAATTATCAGCAGCTGAATGCGGAGTTGGGAGGAGAGGAAGCCTTTATTCAATTTACCGAAGCCCTGGCCAATTACGGAATGGGTCTTTGTGTGGATATAGTGCCCAACCACATGGCAGCCAGTCCGAACAATGCACTTTGGCAGGACGTCGTCAATAAACATCAAAACTCTGTTTATAGTGATTTTTTTGATATCAAATGGGATTCTTCGGATAGGAACAAACTGACTTATCGGCGTTTTTTTGATATTAATGAATTGGTATGCATGAATACAGAACGAGAGGCTGTGTTCACCCATAGTCATAAACTGATTCTTGAGTTAATCAGGATGGGTAAAATTCAGGCTTTACGTGTGGATCATATCGACGGTTTACGACAGCCTTTGGCGTATTTAAAGAAGCTGCAGGAAGAAATTGGCAGGGATTTTTATGTGATAGTCGAAAAAATTCTTGGATTTGAAGAAACCTTACCCCCTTCATGGCCAGTTGCGGGAACCACCGGTTACGACTGGCTTAATCATATGAATCAGATTTATATTGACCCCAAAGGACTTCAAAAACTTAATACGGTTTATCAGAAGCTATGCGATAAACCCCGGCGGTCTGAGGAAATACGGGTACAATCACTAAAGCTAGTAATAAAAAAGCTGTTTGAAAAAGAATTTAACAGGCTGCATTCCACACTTATTACAATTCTTAATGACTATGATCCGCAAAAAACAGGCGATTTTTTGCTGGAATTTTCGAGCAGAATGCCGGTTTACCGGTTATATCATCAACCTGACAGCTATGCGTTTGCAGAAAAAATTCTGGAATCCATACTGAGTCAATTACCAGCCGAACATCGGGAGCTGGGCCTTTTATTTAAGAGTCTACTGCTTGATCAGTATCCTGAATGCTTTGATGCTTTGAGAAAAAAGCAGTGGCAGCAGTGGCGAAATGATTGGGAGGTCTTTAGTGGTCCGGTAATGGCGAAAGGCTTTGAGGATACAGCGGGCTACAATGACACTGCCTTACTTTCATTGTATGAGGTGGGTAGCTCTCCTGAATTAAATGCACACTGCGGCGATCTTGCCCTCTTTCATGAATTCATTATTTCACGCCAAACCCATTGGCCGTATAGTTTCAATACGAGTTCCACGCATGATACCAAACGGAGTGAAGACCTTCGTGCACGCCTGAATGTTTTAAGTGAATTAGCCGATGAGTGGAATGAGCGGCTCAGTCAATGGCAAGTCCACAATCAATCTAAGAAAACCGAGCTTGAGACGCTTGTTGCTCCTGATCCTGTCGATGAAATTGCCATGTATCAATCTCTGTTAGGGATCTGGCCATTACAGTCCGGGGATTGTGATTACGAGCAGCGGCTTGAGCAATTTTTGGTTAAAGCAATGCGTGAGCGTAAACAACACACAAGCTGGTATGAACCCAAAGAAAACTATGAGAAGGCTTGTCTTAGTTTTCTGAACCAAATTCTAAAAGATAAGCAATTTGTATGCAACTTCTCGGATTTTGCCAGAAAAACGGCTTTTTTCGGAATGTATAATTCCTTGTCACAAATCCTGATTAAATTCACCACCCCAGGGGTTCCCGATCTTTATCAGGGTAATGAAACCTGGCGTTTCGACCTGGTGGATCCGGATAATCGGCGCCCTGTAGATTATGAGAAACTAAAAAATTTAGCCAGTGATGAGGCTTTATCAAGCCTGCTCACTCACTGGCAGGATGGACGAATCAAATTCAATCTGACTCGTCAGCTGCTTCATCTGCGGAAACAGTATAAAGCGTTATTGACCGAAGGTGATTATCGACCCTTAACGGTCGAAGGAACACTGAGCAGGCATCTTATTGCTTTTCAGCGTGAATACCAAGGGACTGTGCTAGTCATCATCACTTGTCGCTGGTTCAGCGGCATTCTAGGCTTTGATGAACCCTGGGATAAAGCCAGGTTTTCTAATGAGCAGCTTTCCGGGATTGCCGGTGGAGAATATCATTCCTTGTTAACACAGCGAAAATTGAAGTCCAAGAATAATTGTTTGTTAATTAACGATATTTTAAAAGAACTGCCTTTTGAAGTTCTGATAGGTAAATAGTTCTAGCCTTAAGTTTTTTTTGACTCCAGTAGATCAATTGTGTAAATAGCCCCCTCGCCCGCGGAAGAAATTTGAGCAAAATACTTATGTTTCTCGCGGGAGAGGGTTGGGGAGAGGGTAAAAAACCGGTTTCAGCTGGAATAAAATCCACATACATTACAAGAAAATTAATATAGATAGGAACTATTCAAAGCTGTTCTAACAATGATTGGAGTTGTTCCCTCTCCCCAACCCTCTCCCGCGCTTACCACCAGGATTTTAATCACTTTTCTTGCGCGGGCGAGGGGGCGCTACATCATACATTCTTAATGTCAAGAAAAACTTAAGGCTAATTGGAAGTCCCCGCCTTCGCGGGGATGACAGTGTAATATAGATAAATGGCTTAATTCCTGAGGCAGTATACATTATTCAGCAACGTAAATTGCCAGCGCATCATTAGCTTCTATTCTGGCCGTTAACCGCCCCTTTTCATCGACCTGATAAGTTTCTCCTGTGCAATTTCCCCGCAAATCAAGATTACCGTGAATCACATCGCAATAAACCCCAGCAGGCAAAGACGTCTTGAATGTTTCAGTAATTGCAAATTCTTCGTGATTAATTACCAGAAATCCTTTATCGCCACGGCCAAATGCAATGGCATTACTTTCATTCGTCCACCAGTCAGTCAAAGGGGTATCAATTACTGCATTATAAAATTTAACCATATTCATAATTGCAGGAAAGCGGTGCTGGCAAACCCAATCCCTGGAGCAAACTGTTGTGACCGGAGTTCCGGCATCAATGTGATTAAATCGATAACCCGAATACACGTTCGGTGAGCCATAGGGATGTGCCAGCATAAAAATATTCGCCAGCAGATAATTTTCTCCCTCTTTATAACTTAATGTGGAATTATTTCGCTCTGTATCCCAGTTGTCGATAAAACTGCGGGCAATATTACCCGGCAAATAGCCCCAGGCTTCGCCAAAGGATTTTAAGTAGGCCAGTTTTTCACGTTCAAAAATACGTTTGAGGTCACGTCCATAGCGAAACTCATCTAAATCACCCAAATGGCGATATTCCAGTGGATTAACCGCTTCTCCCTCGCTGTATATTACCTCCTGAACCCAAAAGATATTTTTGACAAGCCGCCCGCGAATCGCAGTAAGATCATCAGCAGAGATATGTTTAGCAGCATCAATACGAAATCCGTCAACATTCAAAGCGATCAGATGATTTAAAAATGAGGCGATCTTACCGCGGACATAATCACTGCCTGTATCCAAATCCGCTAAAGAATCCAGCTCGCAGTTTTGTACATTATCCCGATCAGAATAATCATTAATATTCGTGCGGCACCAATGAAAATCCTGCACCTGATAAGTGCCAGGATAATCATATTTACTGTAGCGGGTTCCTTTAGTACCTACTCCATAGCCTCTTGTCATATGATTTATCACCACATCCACAATCACTTTGACACCCGCCGCATGGCATTGTGTAATCATGGTTTTAAAAGATGATTCATCTCCTAATCGCCCGGCTATCTGATAACTGACAGGTTGATAGGATGTCCACCATTGCGGCCCGCGAATATGCTCCTGAACAGGAGAAATTTCAACATAGCCATACCCTGTTTTTGCAAGCATTGCGCATTCTTTTGCCACAGAGTCAAAGGGCCACTGGAACAGTGTAACAGTCACTTTTTTTCTAGATTCGAGTTGAAAATTATCGGCCCAACTGTATTCTGTGAAACTGAAAATTATACAAAAATATACGATACAATACGTCCATTTATACATATTTAAATCCTTAAATATTACTTTCATGGTAAACAAGTAATATTGGCTATTCATTGTATAAATGGAATAGAGCCATTCCCGATTATATTAATTGATAATCTGTATTGAATAGTGCTTTATCCGTATGCGTATAAACCATTTCATTTGGCAGAGGTCTTTTTACGGGAGCTGCCCTCTTTCTCTTTAATCTTCTTACCCATGCTTTTTTTCAAGAGACTGATAAAATCAACCACATCATCTTTCTGCTGACTTTTTGCCGCTTTTCGCGGGCTTTTACTTAATTCCTCTGTCTTGGAATCAAGCCATTTTTGCAGGGCTTCACGGTAATCGTCATGGTATTTTTCAGGCTCCCATTTGTTACTCATGTCCTCAATTAATGAAACGGCCATTTTTATTTCCCGATCGCTGATTTTATAATTTTTTAAACTGTCCGAAGGGAAGCCCAGGTCGCTTTCGTCACGTATTTCATCTTTAAAATGAATCAGATTAAGCACTAATGCATTATCATGCGGCAGTATTAAACTTAAATATTCCTTGGTGCGGATAATGACACGGGCGACCCCTGCTTTCTTGGTTTTCTTCAATGCTTCCCGGAGTAAGACGTAGGCCTTTTTATTTTTGCTCTCAGGAACGATATAATAGGCTTTGTCAAAATAAAGAGGATCGATTTCCTTAGCGTCAATAAATTCATCAATATCAATGGATTTAAAAACGTCAGGCCCTGCTTTTTCAAAAGCTTGTTCATCAACCACAACATAATGATCTTTTTCATATTCATACCCCTTTACGACATTATTCCAGTCAACTACTTCACCAGTATTACTATTAACACGCTGATAACGAATACGCGCATGATCTTTGGCATCAATCAAATGAAAACTTAAGCTTTTTCGTTCCTCAACCGATACAATTCCAACAGGAATAGAAACCAGACCAAAAGAGATATCCCCTTTCCATATCGCCCTCATGGTTTTTTCTCCTGATTTTCATGTCTATTTTTTAATTATAGGAAATCCCTCAGGTTTGGACTGAATTTAAAGAATCCGGGAGTGTTCATCAAACTGTGTCACTACTCACAGGCACGCCGTCATCTCGAACGCAGTGAGAGATCTTCGAATGCTGGCACAAACCAGGATTTGGGAGATCTCTCACTGCGTTCGAGATGACATGGCAGAATTCCGAAAGTTTTATTTACTCAGCAACTGCACATAAATAATGTCAGGGTAACTCCCCACGTCATCCCGAGCTGAATGATCCCCACGAAAATTACCATTTTCTGCTCAATTCATTTTGAATGATTTGAGCAAGTGGTTCATCGTGGAATTTAAGATACTTAAATCCATCATGCTCAATAATTA